>JBFLXP010000066.1:0-11401 GCA_040757315.1 Nitrospirota bacterium | reverse complement strand
CATAATAACAAAGACGAAAGATCCCTTTCGCTCAATCTCCAATTCTATCAGTTTATAGAAATTATTCTCTGGGAATTGGATTCCCGCTTGCTCCGCAGCTATTTCATTATCAATTTCTTTTCTTGCCTTCGGTGCAATGCGGAATCCTATAGTGTCTGGCCTTCCTCTTGCGCGACTATATTTTTTAAATCCGCTTACGCGTTCAAGCAAACCTTCATCGCACAAGTGGTTCAACCATTTGCCGCCTTCTTTATCTATTCCAATCAAATTATCCTGCAAATCAATATAACTTACAGATTCATCTGGCCATTGGCTATTTATTGCAATGACAAATGTCAGAACTTGTTTCCGTAGATCCAAGCCATCCTTAAAAGGTATATTTTTAATGCGTTCCAATTCATCTGTCGTCAAATAAAACACTCTTTCATGAGGATTCTGGCCTATTGAATGCAAACCATAGACAATCGCTTCATTATGTAAATCCCGGTCATTATCTGAGGGATAAAATTTCACAACTTCTTCCGTAACCTTCACTGTAAAGCGAAGATTTTCTTTTGGATTAGATTGACCAGTCCCTTCAAATAAATAAATATATCTAATATCTCTGCCAAAATCCTCTTCGCTTAAACTATCTTCACTTAGTCTTACAAAAAATTTATAAGGTCTTCCACCTATAACAGTTATTAATTTCTCGAAGAGCTTTTCAGGCATAATGTTCGCTCCTTAAGAAAATTAGCTCCTTTTAATTAATTGAATAAATTCTCTGCTCTTTAACAATTTCGATCACGCCACCGCCTGCTGCTGATACAGGTATTTCTGAAAATCTATAAAAATTCTGCCGATTTCATCCGGTTTGCCGAGGTCGGCGATGGCGTCTGCAATTGAGTCGTGATACTTAAGCCGCAATAAAGGTGTGAGCTTCTCCTGATCGAGTTCTTCCACACCGACAGACACGTAATGCGACAGCACGAAGTCGAGAAAAACCTGCTGCCTGCTATTGAAATGCGTAAGGATTTCGATCCTGGCTTTCGCAGCTCGTTCCTCGCGAGTTAATGGCGGGAGGGCATAGGCCACATGAGCCAGCACATCGAAAATATCGCTTTTCTCGGCATCAATGATCTTTTGCATTTCAGCCAGTTGCTCACCGCCGAAGCCTTTCTCGGCCAGACCCTGCAAAAGTCTCTTTCGTGTTTCTGGCACGCTCCACATGGCACGCAGTTCTGCCTCATTCTTAAAAAATTCCGGCAATTCACCGAAGAGTAGTTCCATAAATTGCTGCGCGGACATCGGCGTGCCGTCGGGATGCCAGAAAGTCGTTGCCATCATGTGCTGAATAGCCCGCTCCTTGCCATCGGCAAGCCTAACTTTTGCCATCTTTTTCCTGCAAATACAGCGAATTCTCCCGCAGACCGGACAAGGCTCTTTGGGGCACTCACATGGGCGTTTACCGCAGACAGGGCATGGCTGTTGAGGTGGTTTCTCGCACTCGCAAGGATAGCAGCCACATTTTGGACAAACTTCGGGTTTTACCGGCTCGATAGGTTCTCCGTCCCATTCCGGATCGCTAAAGTGGTGATGCGCCTTCACGAAATCATATATTGTGAAGTAATCCTTACCATCATATAACCTGGTCCCTCTCCCAACTATCTGCTTAAACTCGATAATGGAGTTAATCGGGCGCATAAGGACAATGTTACGAACATTACGGGCGTCCACACCTGTGGCAAGCTTTTGCGAAGTGGTCAGGACTGTCGGAATGGTTTTCTCATTATCCTGAAAATCTCTCAGATGCTGCTCGCCAAGCGCCCCATCATTGGCCGTCACCCGCTGGCAGTAATTCGGGTCAGTGCTGGTCTTCATTTGATTAATGAGGTCGCGGACTGCCAAAGCATGATCCTGTGTGGCACAGAAAACAAGAGTTTTCTCATCTTGCTTGATCTGATCCATTAACAGCCTCATACGATGGGCTTCTCTTTCTTTGATTTCAATAATTTTGTTGAAGTCCGGTTCTGTATAAATCTTACCGGTCTCTAATTCGCCTTCAATCAGATGGTCATCTGGCGTATAAACATATTCATCAAGTGTCGTAGAAATCTGCTTTACTTTGAAAGGCGTGAGATAGCCATCATTGATGCCATCCTTGAGAGAGTATATATATACCGGATCGCCGAAATAAGCATAGGTGTCAACATTATCTCTTCGCTTTGGTGTGGCAGTCAGGCCAAGCTGCACTGCCGGAGAAAAATAATCGAGAATGCCGCGCCAGTTACTCTCATCATTGGCCCCGCCTCGATGGCACTCATCAATGATAATGAAATCAAAGAAATCCTGCGGATATTCCCCAAAATAGGGCGATGGTTTGCCGTCCTTTGGCGGTCCGCTCATGAATGTCTGAAATATCGTAAAGAACAAATTGCCATTGGTAGGCACACGTCCCTTCTGCCGGATAGATCCGGGATCAATCCTTACAAGAGCATCCTCTGGGAAAGCCGAAAAAACGTTATATGCCTGATTGGCAAGGATGTTTCGATCTGCCAGAAACAGGATACGCGGACGACGTGATGGTTCATTGCTCAAGTTCCAACGGCTATGGAACAGCTTCCATGAAATCTGAAAGGCAATGAATGTTTTGCCTGTGCCGGTGGCCAATGTCAGCAGGATACGCTTTTTCCCCTCAGCAATTGCCTCCATCACTCGCTCAACTGCTATGTCTTGATAGTAGCGACTTGGGTGTGAGCCTCCTTTATCCTCGAAGGGCACAATGGCAAAACGGTCTCGCCAGGCATTTGACTCTGCAAAAGTAGCAGCCCAAAGCTCGTCCGGGGTGGGGTAACGCGGAGTTTCGCCTTCCTTTCCTGTATCCATGTCAATGCCATAAATGCCTTGACCATTGGTAGAGTATGCGTATCGGATGGCCAGCTTGTCTGCATAATTCTTTGCCTGCCCTACACCTTCAGTCAATTGTTTATCCCATGCTTTGGCCTCAATCACGGCCAGCTTGTGATTGCGATACATCAGAACATAATCGGCACTAAGCGGTTTGCCTCGTCGGCCATGAGCTTCGATCCTGCCCGGCGCAATGGGATACTCACGCAGAATTTTACTGCCCTCGACAACACCCCAATCTGCTCCCTTGAGTGCGGGGTCTATATGTTCGGCTCTGGTTTCAGCTTCGTTCATGATTTTGGCCCAATATGATCAATTAATGCCTTTAGTAATTTGTCGGATTCTTCCTTAGATAGATAAGGGCTTTTAATAGTGCGTGCCCAGAAAAAGTCACGTTCCAATATATCCTTAATTTTCCCCGGCAGCATGGCTTTGAGATCTCCGCTGCCTTTCCGAGGTATTGAAGTTAGCCACTTCAGATCGCGATAACTGGCATCCCTAACCGTATCTGCCTTGACTGCACTGGTTACTATGCCAGCTGCTATGATGCCCGCTCCTTTTTGATAAAGAAAGACAATGTCCTTCTTGTTTAGATAATTCACAACATGGCTCTGGTCACCAAAGGCCGCGACCCGATTATTATCGCACATATACCAGATTGAATCTTTGTCATAACTCAAATTTGTGTCGAAGATTACACCTTTGGTGTAGCCCGGATTCGCATGACGATCATAAGGCAGTGAGAAAAACTCGAAATAGAGTTCCCCTTTGATACGATAGACCCGGTAGGGAATGAAATCCAATAAAAGTCCCCGCGACTTCCAGTAATCAACATTGTGAATCAGTTCTTCGTCCCCGGCATTGCCCACTACAATCAGGTGTTGTCTGGTATTGAAAGAGGATTTATCGAGCGGATGTTCAAGATCAAAATCAGCCTGGTGCTGTTCCCTTAAATCCGCCTTATCTTTCTTACTGTATTTCCTAAATATTTCCTCGAGCTTACCATATCCGAAATGTGCCGCCTTTTCACAATAACGAAGCAGTTGATGGACGGCGCCGCTATCAGCAAAATCCCGTTTCAATTCAAAAATAACCAGATCACCATGCCTATTGAGGGCATAAATGTCGGCCTCGGGTTGCCAGGATCGCTCCTGAGAGATGGGCATCAATTCATTGCCTTCAAAAAGAATGTCCCAGAGGTTTTCCGCAAGTAATTCCTCCAACTCCTTCTCCTTTGGGAGTCCTTCAAAAGGCATGGGTTCAACTGAACTGAATTTATCATCGGTTTTACCAAGCTTATACAACATATATCAGAGTTCCCCATTAAAGGCTTGGTGCAGCAACGATTTTTTCAACTCTTCCAGTGCGGCGAGTTTGCGTCGGTAAGTAGTTTCGAGATTCTGGGATTCTTTGAGGATTGATTTTATCCTAAATACAATTTCCGCCTGAGTCTCGACCGACTTCGGAATCGGGATTGGAATCGAGTTCAGCGCTTTTTGATTAAGCTTTGGCTGTGCTGCTCCGGTAATGTATTCGTCCAGCTTAATGCTCTCCAAGTAGAACTCGACAAACCGCTGGGTCGCTATGTTCTCGAACTTAAGAATGTGGGCATGGTTGTTCACCCAGTATTTGCCCGATACAGAGAATGCAATTGGTGTCGATCGCGCCAGCAGGTTTGCGCCATCCTCTGATATGAGCAAAGTATCTTCCTCAAATATGTAATCATCTACATAATCAACTATACCAGACGCCCCGTAGTAAGGATATTTGCCATTCTTCCGGTCGCCCTTGGTGATGGGAATACGTCTGCTGTCTAAATTCGTCGATATCTTATCAACGGTTGTCTCCACCCACCCCTTACCACGCTTAGTAAAGACGGAATTAAGGTGACTCTCGAAAAGGGCGCGGGCGTTTTGGAGGTTCTTATCTGTGTTGGCCTTTGCCTTGGCAATACCCTCAAATGCTTTGTCGAGGACGCCAACGATCCGCCGCTGTTCGGGAAGCGGGGGGAACTTGGTGACCTGGGAATAGACTTCATTTCGATTAATGCCAGGCTTCACGCCCTTCGCTAAGCTTGGCAAATCGAGAATTGTCAACAAGTAGTAAATGAACCGCAACTCGTATTGCCGATCGTCGAAGGTTACAAAATAGGTGACATCAAGAGGCCAAAACTTCTCCTCGGTGAGGTTTACTTCACCGGCCGAACCTTTACGTCCGACGATGATGCTTGGTTTGTCGAAATAGAACTTGTTACTACGGTCTTTAACGCCATTAGCACCATAAACTGGATACCGCCCATTAGGTTTCCGATCTGCTTCATCAAGCGGCTTCCCATACTCAAGCTTGAGAACTTCCCTGAGCGGCATATCTTTCCAAGGGACTTTCATAGCAACACCTTAATGTTCTTCAGCACCTTCGCGCTCTCGGCATCCAGCGTGGCAATCTCTTTCATGATTTCTTCCGGGCTGCGGTGCTTCACCAATTCGCCACCATTGGGATTCTTCACGGAGAGGTCGAAGGTTGTTTGGTCAATGCTTTTGGCATCTATGCTCCAACTCTTGGGCGAATCGGATTTGGACTTTTGCAGTTTCACAAACTCGGCAAGATCATCGTCGTTAAGCGGGTTGGTCTTGCCGAGGTTGCGACCGGGATCGAGTTGGTAATACCAGATTTTGCGAGTCGGCGCGCCTTTCTCGAAGAAGAGCACTACAGTCTTCACTCCAGCGCCCTGAAATGTGCCGCCGGGGCAGTCGAGCACCGCGTGCAGCTGGCAGCTTTCCAGCAGGAGCTTGCGCAGGCTTACTGAAGCATTATCAGTATTGGAGAGGAAGGTATTCTTGATGACCACGCCTGCCCGCCCTCCGGCCTTGAGCATCTTGATAAAATGCTGGAGAAAAAGGAAGGCCGTTTCGCCGGTTCGAATGGGGAAGTTTTGCTGGATTTCCTTGCGCTCTTTGCCGCCGAAAGGCGGATTGGCCAGGATCACGTCAAAGCGGTCTTTCTCCTGAATGTCAGCAAGATTTTCGGTGAGCGTGTTGGTGTGGATGATATTAGGCGCCTCTATGCCATGCAGGATCATATTCATGATGGCGATGACATAGGCGAGAGATTTCTTCTCCTTTCCGTAAAAAGTCAGAGTTTGGAGTGTAGTTAGATCTTTGGTGGTAAGTTTACCACCAGCTTTCAAGAAATCATAGGATTCGCAAAGAAAACCCGCTGAGCCGCAAGCGCCGTCATAAATCCGCTCACCTATCTTCGGCCTTACAACATGGATGATGGCCCGGATTAGTGGACGGGGAGTGTAGTATTCGCCGCCATTGCGCCCGGCGTTGCCCATACGTTTTATTTTCTCTTCGTAAAGCTGGGACAATTCATGCTTCTCGGTCTGGGAGCGAAAGCGAAATGCATCGATATGATCAATGATTTCACGCAAATTGTAGCCGCTGGAAATCTTGTTTTTAATCTCCCCGAAGATTTCGCCGATCTTGTATTCGATGGTGTTGGGCCCGCTGGCCTTCTGTTTGAAGCCATTTAGGTAAGGAAAGAGCTTCAGATTGACGAAGTCATGTAGATCGTCGCCGCTCAAGGCGGCATTGTGATCAGGCTTTCCGTCCTTACCCTTGGGCGCGGCCCAGGTGTCCCAGCGATAGGCCTTGTCTAGAATATAGGTGTATTTCTTCCCCTTCAGTGCCGCTTCGTCAGCACGATCCTGCTCGAGTCCATCAAGATATTTAAGAAAAAGCAGCCAGGAAGTCTGCTCCGTATAGTCAAGTTCGGTGGTGCATCCCGCCTCTTTCCAGAGGACGTCATCGATATTTTTAAAAGCCTGTTCAAACATGGGTGCTTGATTCCTTTGCAATTATGGTTGTTGACGTTCCTAAACTTGACTCAAGTGTTTTGACAAGGATGTAATTATCGATTTCAAAGGGCGCGACGGGTTGGCCACAAAGACTGGAAACCATGCCGATTTGATAGAATTTCATAATATTTATGCCTTGAAGCCGACTCCCAATCGCATCTGAGCCAATAATTAAAAATATATATTGGTTGTAAGACAATGTCAAGAGTGAGGATTGCGACATCTTAGTTATTGACAATAGACTAAAAAATCAATTCATTTTGAATATTCAATGTGATGACTGATTGAGTTGGGCTGGTTTTATCAAAACCATGTCGGCAAGTAAGCAAAAGACTTTCAAAATCGATAAAGAGGTTATTGGCCATTGCGGCAAAGAAAGCCTCAAAGTTAACCATTTCCAATACCGACCCGACTGTCGGAGAAAGGACAGCCCATGGGACACCTGTTCCTCCGCAATTTGCCGCGGACGCGCAAATGGAAACAGGTAATTGAGCTCCTTGAAGCCAATGGTGAAGTCCCGGAAATCGCCCGCGCAAGCCTTGAGGCGATTCAATACGGACTGAAAAAGGTCCCTGACGATCCTGGCTTTTGTCAAACACTGACGGCCGTCTTCGACTTCACTAATTCTCTGCAATCCCCGGACCCGGCAGGAAGTCTCTGGGAAAAGGGGTTTGATCTTCCTGCAAATCCCCTTGTCTTGGATTATGTCGCCGCCTTCAAGCGAAAGGTGGATAAAGAGCTTTCAGCCCATAAAACCAGATCAGACCTGTCTGAAATGGCCCAAAATGCGTTTACGGATACGCTGGTCAAATCTGCAACTACATCGGAATCGCTCTTCCGCATTACGCACAAAGAAGCTCAGACCATTTTAAAGCGTCAATTTGCCGGGCAGAATTTCAAAAGCATTATGCATGAGTTCTTCACCGGGTTCACCAGTCGATATCTGCAATCCTACCTCACTCGCGCCCTGCCCGGATATGTCGGTCCGAACAGGCAGTTCGGATCAATGGATAGCTATAAATCGTTCAATGATGCGTTCGACTTACATATTCGCCAGACGGTGCGAATTACTGACGATTTTGTCCCCGGCTGGTATGGCAAAGCCCGTTTTGAGGGCAGGTTAACCCCCGATTCGGTTACGCAATTTGCCTATGTCGCTTTCAAGAAAATCCGTGGCGAATTTGAACGCGGAGCGACTGACGATGGGTGAGGCAAACTGCATCTGGTGTGGCCCGGATAAACCACCGGAGTCGATTCAAACCGATTTCGTCAAAACAATTCATCTTGATGCCGGTTCGCGCAAGCATAATGTTCATCTCAAAATCGAAAATATAAGTATACGATTGGCGCAGGATTTACCGTCTATTGTCCTGGATATGCTGGAGATCGGCAGCTATGTGTATTGCGCCGATCAATCTATTCGGCGTGGCGGAAAAGTATCTCGTAATGAGGGAGAGCAATGGCGCAGGTATTTTCATTTCGAGATTCCGGTCCGTAACCTTGATACATGGAATAAGCCAGCGGTCAAGGATGAATTATGCGATGTTCTGGGTTTTCTATCAGATGATTATTATGAGTTTTCTTTCCGGCAATTGACCGAAGACGTTCCTCAGGACACTTACTTCAGTTTCGAAGGAGGAGATCCGTGGTTCAAGGCGGACGAGGTGCTCTTATTTTCCGGAGGGCTTGATTCGCTGGCTGGCACATTGGATGAGATAGTAAACAACAATAAGAAAGTCGTTCTTGTCAGTCATCGACCGGTCGCTAAAATCTCAAAGCGCCAGATTGATTTGCTGAGAGCATTTGAAGAAAAAGGGGGTAATCGACAGGCTTTCCTTCATGTGCCGATATGGGTCAACAAAGATCAGGGATTGGGAATTGACAGCAATCAACGGTGCAGGTCATTTCTCTATGCTATGTTGGGGGCATCCGTGGCCATAATGCATAAAATTCCCCGAGCCAGGTTCTATGAAAACGGAATCACCAGCTGCAATTTGCCTCCATCGGAGCAAGTGATTGGTAGCATGGCCAGCCGATCTACTCATCCAGCAGTCCTGGCAGGGTATTCCCGACTCTTAAGCGCACTTTTGAGTGTGGACTTCAGGATCAGTAATCCATTCGTTTTCAAAACCAAAAGCGAAGTCGTAAAATTAATTAAAGACTCTGGTCATTCAGATCTGATTCGATTTTCGAATAGTTGCAGTCATGTGCGGTCAACGGATTCCCTGAATACTCACTGCGGGGTTTGCTCGCAGTGTATCGGCCGCCAATTCGCTGTTTTTCACAATGGGCTTTCTGACTGCGATTCCGAAGACATGTATAAGAACAGGCTTTTGTTCGACCCAATTGACAATCCTAAAGATCGGGTGATGGTGGCATCGTTAGTCCAGTTGGCAAGATATTACAATAATATGAATGAAGTTGATTTTTTTAGCCGATTTGGAGAAGTCAGCAGGATATTTGAAGCCCTGGATCTTCCGGTCAGCATGGGTGCTGAGAATATTTATGATCTGCATAAGAGATATGGGAAAGAAATACAATCTGTTTTGGCAGAACAAATACGATTAAATGCCGAGACAATCGCCAGTAAGGGAATTGCCCCAGATTCGCTCCTGGCTATGGTAGGGGGTGACCTTATTAGTAAATCCTCCAATAAATATCAAAAAATGGCTTTTCCTACCCCGCCACAAACGACATGGAGGGATATTGCTATAGAAATCATCTCGAATGATTCAGCCCGAATTAAAATTAAAAACATCACAAAAATCTATGTTGCGGCCGAGATGGGTTTTATTGATCGGCGGAAAGGTGATCTTCCAAATCAGCAATGGGATTTATTGGTAAAATTCGCTGAATATGACGGACAACTTACCTGGGCAACCCGCCATGAGAAAAAAAACACCTATAAAACTATCCAAAATCTCAAACAATCTCTTCGAGTTTTTTTCGGGCTTTCCGGCATACCTATTAGGTCCTACCAAAAACAAATTGGGTATGTAACCAACTTCAAAATTACAGACCGCAGGTATGGTCGGTAAGAGTTTCGATTTTTCGAGACTATAGAATGCAAGAAAATTAAAAAATTTTAAAGAATTTCCTTATGAGACTCATAGCCTTATACTTCCAGCCCACCTAATCCGCAAATTTTTTTTCGCTGGTTTCGATTTTTCACCAATGGATCGCGGAAGACAAAGGGTTTGGCACCTCAAAAACTTATCGACCCTTGGGTCGAAAGCCCGGAAGGTGCTTCCACTGCCAAACCTGCCTTCCGGGCTTTTCGATTAAAGGCAAAGCCAGTGACGAAAAGAGATTTGGCAAATCAAGAGTGCAATCTGAATTCCGAGCAGGAAGAAAAAAATATTCCTTTTTTGGATCAGGAACTGACGCCAGACGAATACAGGGAAATCTGCCAAAATCTTGGAGAGTATTTTTCTATTCTCAAATCCTGGCAGAAAAGGAGAAAATTAGAATGAGGCGAAAAAGGACCTATAACACGCGTCTCATAAAGTCAAGGCTATCGTATACGATTTCGGAAATTGCCAGACTGTTTAACATTCACATTCGGACCGTTCAGATATGGCACAAACAGGGCTTGACTCCAATTGATTTCAATTGCACGCCTTTTCTCTTTACGGGAAACGAATTGCAACGATTTCTCGAAGAGAAGAAGAAATCCAGAAAAATTAGATTGAAGGACCATGAGTTCTATTGCCCCAAATGTAGAGCGGCCCGAATATCTGCCCCCGATAAAATTACTTTCATCGATACCAACAGAAGAATCGGCAAATCTGATTTCTCGGTATATATCAAAGGGATTTGCAAAACCTGCTCCTGCAAATTGACCAGGTTTACTACACGAAACAGGGCGAAATGCTCGGATTTTGTGACGATGCCGACGCAAGCAGATGGAGGATTAAAAAGTGACTGCATTACCCTCGTTAACACTGACTTAAAAGGAGGTTGAAATCATGCGTACGAGCGTTAAGAATGAAAAGGCAAAACGTAAGTATTTTCGGTGGCTACAAGGAGCCCAGGGTTTTTCAAAAGCAACTATTATGGCAATCCAAAAGGCGATCTGGTTATATGAAGACTATTCAATATTTTCGGATTTTGCAACCTTCAGCCAGAAGAAGGCTATGGGATTCAAAGATTGGTTGGGAGATCGCAGGCACCGAAATAAACCAATTTCCGTTACTACTCAATATCACTATTTGCGACACCTCCATAATTTTTTTACCTGGCTCTCGGATCAGCCGGGATACAAATCGAGAATATCTTTGGATAATGCCTCTTATCTGTGTCTTGAAAAGAAAAAAGTCCGGGAGGCGCTTGCCCCAAAACGAGTGGACTTCCCATCACTGGATTATGTCATAAAGCTTGTAAATTCGATCAAAATCAGGACAGTAATCGACCGGCGAGACCGTGCCCTGATAGCTTTTCTTCTACTGAGTGGAATGAGGGACAAGGCCATCTGCACGCTCCCAATTGGCTGTTTTTACCCTGAGACTCTGGAGATAAACCAGGACCCCAGTTCAGGAGTTGAAACAAAATTTGGAAAAGCCAACACGTCGTTTTTGTTGAATTTTAATAAAGCTCTATTGACATGTGTGCTTGACTGGACTGAGTATCTTAAAATGGAAAGGCTATTTGGTTCCA
>JBFLXP010000065.1:0-11527 GCA_040757315.1 Nitrospirota bacterium | reverse complement strand
TGAGCCAAGCGCTTGGCCCCTCTGCATGAACATACTCAGGGTAAAGGGCCACGGTCCTAACAGCCGCAAGCATTATCAGAACCGCAATAAGCCATTTTCGCAGTCCCAAGCAATCTCCTCCAAGTCATTCTCCTCACCCACAGATACCTCTAGATTATTCCGATCATGGCGTTATGGAAGGCATCCGCTCATCTCGTCAGCGCCTGGATTACTGACGCGGTGAGAGCAGATGTGGTATCGGAGCGGCTTTATCACGATTCTTCTCGTGATACCTCGGAGGTCGTTTCGACCGAGAATGAGCGATGATACCGCATCTGCTCTGTCAACCAGCGAGTCGTAAGCAATCAGGGCTGGGCCACAGAATTCGCTATTCAACTGTATATTCACTAACCTATTCCGGAAATATCGCAATGCCATACGGCCTTCTTCCAACCGGTATAACCTTCTCTTCTCTCCTCGTCGTTTTATCCACAACAGAAACGCTGTCCGATCCCCGGTTGACAACATAAATTTTTCTTCCCTCGGGATCGAGAGCCAGGGCTCTCGGCTGACTCCCCACGGATATGGAGCCCATGATCGGAGCTATGGACGTTCTTACGCCCGAGGATGTCTCGGAAAACGGTCTCACTATGAGTGTCTCCCCGGAAGACTCTCGCAGCAGATAAAGCCTGTCAAACTCAGGATCGGAAATAACCCCGGTCACAGAAGTGCCCACGTTACTCATTTCGCTCACGGCCCCTGCCCTGTTGCCCAGGATGAGTTCGGGAATATCGATGATCGACAGGTTGTCGTAAGTGTAGTTCGCAACATAAACCTTGGCCCTTGGGTAATCTACAAAGAGAGCGATTGGGCTCCATTGAACAGGTACCTTTATCACTTCTTCCACTCCGCCTCTCGTATTGACCTTTATCACGGACACATCCTTTGAGTTCTTATTCGCCACATATACATTCGAGAAATTTTTTCGGAAGTCTCTTAACGCAGCGATGGCCCCGAAGCTGAGGAACCGGGAACCGACTATAGTGTCGAAGGGCGGATCGGCAGCTACGGCGATTGGTCCGTCTCCCACGCTGACTCTGTCTGTTTCCTGGTATGTGTAGGCGTCGACGACGGAAACGTTGTTCGATCCATAGTTCGTGACGAAGATGAGTTCTCTGTCCGGAGCTATGCGTACCGTCGTTATTCCCTCGGGTTCCTTGCCGAAGCGAAGCGGAATCTCCACCTCTACGCGGTTCGTCGTCGGATCAATGACGGAAACGCTGTTCGACCCCGAATTTGCCACATAGACCCGCTGCCTTTCCTTGCTCGTGCCGACGGCAATGCCTCTCGGCTTTTTTCCGACCATGACTACCGCAACGACCTCGCCCGTCTGCCTGTGAATAACCGAAACATTATCCGAGTCCTCGTTCGTGATATAGACGAGAAGGCTGCTCAATTCAGGCGTCTGTTTCTTGACGTCGATAGCGGGACTGAAAAGATAGCCGCTTTCGACGGACGCGTCGGGGTTCCAATTCAAAAATAACGACGTGTTCTGGTTTCTATTCACCGTGATGTCGATGCCTATTTCCACGATTCCATCAGAGGGGAGCGCAAGCCCAGCCGCGCCCTCCTTCCTGTTCACCGTCGCCTGCTTCACTATGATTAGGAGCTTCTTGTAACGACCTTCGGGCAGTACCTTCTCGCCGACCAGAATCTGTCGCCCCGCGACCGCTGTGGATTTGACCGTGAGCGGGACATTTGCTATTTCAAGAACCGCGCCGTCTTCGGACGCGAAACCGACCGAAGAAATGCCGAACGTGATATCTGAGGCGGTTCTATCGGGTCCTCTGAGGAAAACAGAAATCTGTCCGCCGCCCGATATTGACGGGACTGTCCTCTGCACCTCGACAGATGCACAGCCGAATAATAAAAGCAGAGAGCAAAGAGCGTAGGGCAACAAACGGTCACGGCTTCGCCGACCTCTATTGTTTCTTTTCAGTGTAATCGTGTCCATTTTGCTCTTCATTCGTCTTAAACACTTCTATCCGGTCATTGAAAGTGTCGGCGACGAGTATCCTGCCGGTATTGTCGACAGTGATATCCCTGGGATACTGGAACCATCCCTCTCCCCAGCCGAGACCGCCGAATTCAAAGAGGTATTTGCCTTCACCGTCATATGCCGACACCGTATGTCTCATATAGTCCACTACATAAATCGTGCCACTTTCGGCATCAATAGCAGCAGCTTGAGGCCTGCTTAGTTTTCCGCTGCTTCCTCCCTTGTCGCCGAAATTGAACAGGAACTTCCTGTTCTCGTCGTAGACGTAGATCCGGCCTTTTTCTTCGCTGACCAAGTATATTCGACCGTTTTTGTCGACTGAGACATTATTGATCCTGACCTTCTGGTCGCCGTCTTCGGGAGAAAGGATTTCAATAAGTTTTCCCTCTTCGTCGAGCAGGAGAACTCCGGGGAAAGACGAGCCCGCGACAAGAATATTTCCTTTTTTATCGGTGGACAGCCCGGTCGGGATGAAGGAGTTTTCGCCCTCGAATCCGGTCAGATATATGTCCTTTATCCATTTAAAACAAGCGTTGAATACCGAGATCCTATGCTTTGGATTCTCCTTTGTGGCGCTCTGGACAATATAGAGATTCCCCTGATGGTCAACATTCACGCCCTGGGGCGATTCAACGCCGTATTTCTTATCAAGCGTATATATTGGGAAAAAATCCGGGGTGTAAACAACAACTCGGTTCCGGCCGTCGGTGATAAAGACCTCTTTAGTGACCGGCTCAACGAATACCGAAGACGGAAACCGTATTCGGTCGCCTTCCTCATCCTCAAGGATGCAGTCGCAGTAGCTCACCGGCTCCTGCGCAGAGTGGAGAGGGTCCGCAGCGAACAGTAAAAAGACAACAATAAAGCCCGCCGACAAGGTATGAAATGTCATTCGCGTCCGCTCCGTCTGAAATAATCTCTGCTCTTCATGATTGAGTCCTTCCATAGTGGACCTTCAACGAAAAGGGGAGGGCATGTCTTCTACCCTCCCCTCTCCGAAGCCCTGTTTCTGCTGGTCTTAACTGCCTGTGTCTTTCGTCGTGTGGCATATGAAACATCTGGCGTTGCTCGCTCCGCCGCCCGCATTAATGTCTTCGTAGTTCCATCTCAGAATATCCGCGTTCGCAGTCGCATGAGCTTTGTGGCATGATAGACACATGACAATACAGTCATTGGTTGCCGGCCCCGGTGTCGTCTGATTGGATACAGCATTGGGTATCGCTGCTCTGGCAACAGGCGCAGCAGGACTATACATGCATGCAGCGCCGCCGCCGGCGCAGTTGTTGTAGTACTGATATTCCTTCGTCGCAGTCGCAGGCAAAACGATGTCTGTCGGATGTCTCAGCCAAGGACCTGTCCCAATATCAGCGGCTTCACCGTGGAAGTTGCCGTGACACTCCGCGCAAAGCCCGCTTACAGTGTTGCCGCCTGGAACTGATGGACTGCCGCTCTCCACACCGCCGGTCGCGCCCTTGTATTCGTTATGATCCGAATCCGTCACGGTTGCTTGCCAATCGGCATCTTCACCCCCGTGTACGCCATTCAGGAAGCGATAACTGAGAGCGGTCGTTCCGCCCTGCCCTCCTTCGTTGATCGTCCCGAATTTAAGAACCGAATCGTTCACATGATGAGATCCCCTAACAGCAGCCATAGAACCGGCCAATGTCCGATCGCCGTGGCATCCGAGAGTACCGGCACAAGTGAAAGTCGCCGCAGTAATACCCACCTGACTGTGTTCATCACCCGGTGGAGGAAACATGGCAGCAGTGGTTTCGGGAACACCTAATTCCACAACATTATGCCCAGCAGTGCTCGTGGTAGCTCCACTGTCAGATGCGTCAATGGGCTTGCCGCCGGTTATATAGGCGAAATTGCCGCCCGCGAGATCTGTTGCGTTGGTGTGAACTACCTGGGGAGTCGTACCGGCGAATTCGATGTTGTTAGCGGTGCCTTGTCCGTGGCACCCTATGCAGTCGCCTCTTAGAAGAGTCGGATTCGGCACAGGGTTTGAGTCCCAGTTCATCGGAGCGTTGTTCTGGCTGTTGTGCATAGTGTGACAGTTTGAACAGGCGCCCCCTACCACCGCGCCTGCAAGTCCGTAGGTCAATGCGAGACAGAATGCCGTCAATACAGTTACGATTGCTATTTTTTTCACTTTATTTCACCTCCTTTCTTTCTGGATTTGGCATGCTTATGAAAGCCCATTTATTTAACAATTGTCTTTTATTGATTGCTAACAAATCCCTTCACACTTACACCTGCAAAAGTTGAGGGAAGCAACCTTTATGCCAAGTTTGCTCCTATTTTCACGGCTAAAAAGGGGAAAAAGACTGTACATCGTCTTTAGCTTTAGATATATTTTAAACTTGCGTAAATAAGGTTTGTCAAGGGTTTTTTTATCTTTTGCTTTATTGCGCCTTCTCGGTGTGACAGACGATGCAGCCTTTACCCGATCCTTCCCTCTTCACGGCCTCGATCGAGTACTCCCACCTGAGAATATCGGGATATCGGCTTGCATGAGCCCGATGGCAGGATAGGCACATGATTACGCTGTCCTCATTAACGGTCTTCTCGGTGCCCGTCGGCATGACGTTAGCGACCGGCGCATCGAGGCTGTAAGATACGTAATCCTGATATTCGGATCCGGCAAAGCCGCCGTGGACCGAGCTGAAGGATATATCCGAAGGATGGCGCCTCCATACCGCGTTGTGGGCATGACCCACCTCTTCGCTGCCGCCGAGGTTGGCATTCGGGTGAAATTTCCCGTGACATTGCCCGCAGAGGTAACTGATGGTGTTCATCGACTCGTGGCTCGGATCCCCTTTGTATCCGTTGTGATCGTCCGTAGTGGCGAGATATTCCCAATTCTTGTGTTCCTTCCCGCTGACGCCGTTCAGAAAACGGTAGCTCGTACCGACAGAAGTGCCGTCAACAGTGCCGTCGTCCGCATGATGAGCGCCTCGCATGGCGCTGTAAGGATCTGCAACCGTCCTGTCTCCGTGGCAGCCCCAGGTCCCCGCGCAGGTGAGTTGATACTGACCTGCCCAGTAGATAGGGCCGACGCCTCCCGGAATCGCCACACTTGCGAGAAAACCGGGAGGCACGTCCATCGGCGGTTTCTCTTTCAGCGATATGCCCTCCACATTGTGCCCATTCTCATAATGGGGGCTGTAGCCGTCTGCAACGTAGTAGAAATTTCCGGCCGCCATATCACCCTCTTCTCTCCGGTGAATCACCTGCGGGACTCTTGTCGTTCCGCTGATGATTATGTTTTGCGCTCCCGCGGGATTCCGCCCGTGGCAGCCCATGCAACCTCCCTTTGTCAATATGCGAAAAGGGCCGGCTCTATTACCGTAAGTCACGTCGGCGCCGAGATAACTGTAATGAATCGTGTGGCAGTCCTTGCATTTTCCTTTAACTTTGCCTTCGACGGGAAGAGCAAAGAGCATAGAGCATAGAGCAATGAGTCCCAAAGAAAGAACAAATCGGCCTGAGCTTGAAGCTAAAATACTGTTGTTTTCAGGACCATCTGTAACATCGCACAGTTTTCTTTCAATCCGAATCGATTTCTTCCGCATCTCTAAATCCTTAGAATCTGAATATTACCAATTTCCCTTTCTCCCGGCTCTTGGCTACGTGCTATATGCTCTTGGCTCTGGCTGATCTTATTTCCCTGTATGGCATATCAGACATCCGCCGTTTCCTTTTTCTCCGGTGACGATTGAATCATAGTCCCACCGGAGCATGGATTCATAGGGGCTTGCATGAGCAACGTGGCAGGAGAGACAGATAACAACATCCGAGCCGGGGTTGACTTCACCGCGAGGAGATTCCAGTCTTGCTGTCCGGCCTACCGGGGCTTCCGGGTTGTACTGCCTATACTCATACTCTTTCGGCAGTGGTATGCCGGTGGGATGTCTGAACCAGGGTCCGTCCTTGTCATCCCTGTGGAAATCGCCGTGGCAGCTTTCGCAGAAAGCATCTATCGAAGGCGTGTATTCGTTGTGTTCGCCAGGCGAACTGTTCCGATTCCATTCGCCGTCTTCATTGCCCACGACTCCTTTGACCTTGTCCGAATTCTTCAAGTAACGGTAACTTTTCGCTGTCGTGCTTCCGTCCAGCGGCTTGTCAACGGCGTGGTGAGTCCCCATAATCGCCTTCACGGGATCTTCGATATTCCTGTTGCCGTGACATCCGTTGGAACCCGAACATTTCAGGGTCCTCGTATCGGTGTAGCCGATAGCTGAGACATCGAGGGATCTACTGTAACCGGGCGGGGAGCCTCTGAATTTCGTGTCGGGCGGTGAAATTCCGTCCACATTGTGCCCTTTCCTTTCCCCTGAACCGCCGACCACAAAGTGAAAATTTCCTCCGGCGAGGGGACGGTTAGGCTTTGTCGAGTTGAACACGATGGGTACGTTGCTCCTTCCGAAGATTTTTATTGTATCCGGATTTGCATTCGAATGACATTCGATGCAAAGGGTGTAAGGCAGTTCGTACCGGGGAACGCCCGGGAAAAGAACGTGGCAGACATCACAATCGCCTTTGACAACGGCTTCCACATCTCCGGCGTGAACAAACGCCGTCGCCAATATCGAAGCGAAGAAAATGGACGTGATGAGCTTGTCCCTAACCATCTTTTCCCCGTAATGCAAAAAAAATGCTCATTCTTCTTTTTATCCGCACGATCAGTCAAAAAACGGCCTTGGAAAGAAATAGCGCAATGTCTTCTTTTGGATTTTAGCTTAAGCTTAATTTATCAACAAGCCGCACGCCAAGTCAACCCTGATGGTCATTCTCATTTTTTTTGATGGATTAGCGGGAGTGATAAAGAGTGATTAGGGATGTGACATCAGGTCTGCTGGACCGTTGACGACCGCCTGGCGGGATTTATTACCCATATCTTGCCGAACTCCCGTTCCTGATAAGCCCGCGCAAGGCCGAGCCTGATGAGTTCGAGAAGGGCGACGAAGGTGACGATGAGCTGAATCCGCGTCATTCCCTGGGTGAAGAAATCCTCGAATCCGACAGTCTCCTGCCCTTCGAGTATCTCCATGATCACTGACATTCTGTCCTTGACAGTCAGCGTCTCCTTCGTGATAGAGACGATTTCGGGCGGCGCCTTCTCAAGGATTTTCTTGAAGGCATCAAGGAGGTCGAACAGGTTCACGTCAAACAGATACAACTCGCCCCCTTCTTCTTCTTCGCTGAGGTCGGTCTCTCTATGGAACACCTTCATCCAGTCCTCTTCCCGCTTTCTCAGGTCGCCGGCCGCCTCCTTGAATTTCTGATATTCGAGAAGCTTCTGGACGAGCTCTGCCCTGGGGTCTTCAAGCTCTTCAGCGGGAGTTTCCTCATCGGGAGGCAGCAGCATCCTCGATTTAATGTATATCAATGTGGCAGCCATGACGATGAACTCCCCGGCAATTTCGAGGTTCAGCTCTTTCATCATTTCGAGGTATTGAAGGTACTGACTCGTGATTCGTGCGATAGGGATATCGTAGATGTCGATCTTGTTCTCCTTTATAAGATGCAAAAGGAGATCGAAAGGCCCTTCAAAGACAGGGATTTTGATGTTGTAGGCTCCTTCCATGGATGCGATTATTGTATCAGATCAGGGGACATTTCGTCCCGGATTCAAGAACGTGGTAGAGAATAGATCAGTGCAGGGTTTTTGAAGGAATATCCGATTCACTCTTTCTATTTTTCATGCGAACTTCTCCTGTCGCCTTCCAGTATTGTATGAATCGGCACATCTTTCATCCTTGACAGGCATGACATCGCAAACGGACGCTGTTATCCGCAATGCTGAGGAAGTTGTATCATACAAATGCCGGCATTTGTTCACAAATAACGTCAATCTCCGGTCGTCACCCGAAAAAGTTGTAAAATATAACCCGGACTATAATAAAGCATTAATAGATCAGTCGGAGGCCGGCATGAAACACTCTCTAATCGGCAGAGCGTTCCAAGGCGCTATTCTGGTTGCCCTGCCCGCGGCGGGTCGCGTGGTCAGGCAGGTTCTTCCGGCCGCGCCGGAGACTTATTATTAAGAAACCGATCAAACCCACGCTTGTCTACTCGACAGATAAAGCTGTTCCTCGAAAGGGAGTCCCCGCACCAGAAGATCAGAAAACAACCTCCCCCGCAGGTGAGCAAAGGGTTTATATACGTCTGGAACGCAAGGGTCGTGGAGGCAAATCCGTCACTCTGATAGAAGGCCTGCAGATAGCGGCAGCAGACAAAGAGGCTCTCCTCAAACAATTGAAGACAAAACTCGGAACCGGAGGGGATCTCAAGAACGACGTACTCGAAATTCAGGGTGACCATAGAGATTTGATAGTCCAGCTTCTTCAGCATATGGGATATAAGCCCAAACGCGCGGGAGGATAGTCTGCTCCGGTCCGCAGGTTCCGGACAAGAACCGGGACACGTCTGTCCGATACATTTACTGATTTATCAAGAAACAATCCCGTCCTCACATTGAAAAAGCGTTATGGATTCGGTAGGATTTGATTAACCACTATTTAAGTCCGAAAGGGGGACAGCATGCAAGAAATGGTGTCGAAAGGAATTTCTCACGGCGTGTATATAGTGACGGCGAGGACAAAGGATAAAGTGAATGGCATGACCGCGGCCTGGATTTCTCAGGTTTCACTTCAGCCCGTCATGTTGATAGTCTCTGTTGCCCCGGCCCGCTACACACATGGGATAATCAAGGAATCCGGTTATTTTGCGGTGAATACTCTGGCCGAAGGTCAGGAAGGGCTGGCACAGCTTTTCGGCTTTAAGAGCGGAAGAAAATTCAACAAATTCGAAAAAGTCTCTTTCTTTGATGCGCCCAACGGCTCGCCTGTGCTCGATGAAGCCATGGCTTATTTCGAATGCAAAGTTACGGATACTTTCACTGCCGGCGACCATTCACTTTTCATCGGCAGCGTGGTTGCGGCAAAAATGTTAAAAGAAGATCAGCAACCTCTCATATTCTGCTGGGATGATTACTTTTAGCGTCTGTCGATTTCTCGCCTCCGAACAATCCAGCCGACCCGGATCGCTTGCATACGCATAATGACCGAAGAAGAGCGGATATGCCGCATCTGCTCTTCTCTTGAGAAAAATTCACGGATGATATGGTCACGGATCACCTGCCCGTCCGCAACCTCTTCATGGTATTATATAGTCTGCTTGGTAATTCATGACCTCATGAAAAAGTCAAATTGTCTGATATGGCTCGGCATCTCTGCTGCTGCGGGGACCGCTTTCGGCATTCTTGCAGGCAGGAAATATCCGGCAAAAGGAAGTCTACTTGGTGCTGCTGTGGGTGTCATAGCGGGATCAGTTGCGGCGGGTATCTGCCGCTGTGTTACGTCCGGGGAAAAGGTCCCCTATTACTCCGAGTCTTCTCCCCTTTACGAAGAGATAACCTCCGTCTGATCTTCGAAGGTATCATCCCTGCTCCGGCACTGACAATCATCTTCCGACCGGGAAGACAAGTCCTGTGTAAGCAATGGTTACGGATTCAACTCCCTTAATCTGAAGAGCGATTTCCCTAACCCGGTTTATCAGTTGTATTGTGAGGATTTGGTCCGAGAATTTGCCGTCAAACGTGTACTCTTCATCCACCGCGATATGGAGAACCGTCATATTATCGAAAGTCTGCCTGTGATATATTATGACGCCGACAAGATCGGCATCCGCGGCGTCGCCGTCAAAAGCAAACAAGCATTGAACGTCACGGAGAGAACCCACTTGTATACGCAGGCTTTCGCCGTCATCGGCTATGGCGGGGACGCCGAATTCTTCAATACTTTTTTCGATACCCACGACATGGTTCGACTGCTTTCTATTGAAAAGCAACAGGTTCTCGAGGGCATCGCGATGACGGATTCTCGCCTTCGACGTAAAATGAAAATTTCCCATATGGCCTGCCGAAGAGCGGCCCGTCAGGATCGCCCTTCTTTGAGCCTTGACAAATGAATCAGACAGCCTCAGCCGTCTTTGCCGCTTCCTTCAGCCAAATAAGGCGCGAGCCGTTGATGACCGATGCGTTTATGGATTCGATGAAATCGTCCGGCGACACATCGAACCCTTCTCTCCGCTCAAAAGGACTGAATGCGAGTTTCATCTTCGCCTTCATCGCCTTCTTCACCTCCGCCTCGGTAGGCGTTTTCATCTTCTTTCCCATCGCCTTTGAAAGAGCCATAAAGATATCCTTGTGGCTCTTAGCTTCTCCCTGGGATTCGATAGTCTTGGGTAGATACTTCATCCTGCCCATAAAATCGATCATCGTCCCCGCGGCCTCGAGGAATGTCGCGGAAGGAAGGACGACATCCGCCTGTTTGGCCAATTCCGTCATGTGAGAGTTCTGCACGATCAGAAAATCGGTATCCGGCCTTTTCTGAAGAGGCACTTCGCCCACGGCGTAAAGGATTTTCACTCTGCCGGAGGTCATATCCTTGTATGTTTTTCCTTCTGTCGTCAGTCCCATTAGAGCGATGCCCTGCGCATTGCTTTCAAGGGGCACAGCGACGACCTTTCCTTTGATGAGAGCTATGTTTGCGGCAGCGTCAAACATTGCAGGAGAGGAAAAAATCATGACATCTTTCGCTTCGGAGATGAGCGCCGCCGCCTTCTCTGCCTCTTCGGTGATTACCGAGTCTTTGACAAATTCCGCCAATTCCCTGTCCGTTTTCAGACCTTTCGACACAAGCGCCGCCGCCAATTGTTTCAGGATAGCAGGCATGTCGCCCCTGAGACTCATGGTCGCGACATCTCCGATCTTCGTATCCGATGCGTTGACCACGATTAGTTTCGCGCCTCTGTCGACCCTTCTCCGCACAGCGGCGTCAAGGGCGGGCAGAACCCTCTCCCACTGAGAGGGATTGACGTCCACCAGGACGATAACGTCCGCCTTGTCTATATCGCCGGTCTGTGATTTCTTGAAGACGTCACTGTCTCCGTACAGGCTGACCGTGGTATCGACATTGGGAGTCTTAACGACATCCAGGGCGAGTTTTCTGAGAGCCAGTGCGTCTTCGTTTTCTATCCCGGCAACACTGATGAACCCGGCGTCCTTCCCCGATTCTTTCAGTTTCTTTGCAACAAGCGAGAGCGCTTCGTCCCATGTCGCCTCTTTCAACCCGTCATCCCGTTTTATAAGAGGGCTTGTCAGGCGTATCTCGGCTTCTATGCAGTCAAATCCGAATCTTCCGTATGCGCAGATATATCTCTCCGCCGATCCGACGGGTGATCCGGCGTTGATCTTCTGAATTCTTCCGTCCTTCGTGCTCACGGTCGTCGAACAGCCGCTGCCGCAAAGAAGGCAAACGGAATCCATATGTTCATAATCCCATTCCCTTCCTTTACGCCACCGGTCCGATTCAAGCAGAGCGTTAACCGGGCAGGCGTCGACACAGCTTCCGCAGAATGTACAGTCCGACTCCTGAAGAGGCCGGTCGTTTGCGGTGACGACCATGGATTCGATTCCCC
>JBFLXP010000064.1:0-11580 GCA_040757315.1 Nitrospirota bacterium | reverse complement strand
GAGGCCCTTCAGAACTTTGATATCTTCGGCAGTATAAGAATCTTCTTCTATCGTTTTATCCTCCATATTTTCTTTATATCCGCATCGGCATAATCACACATTTGTAATTATCGTTGCCTCCTTCCCTTACAAGAACAGGGCTGAGAGGGTCCTGCATTTCAAGCACTATTTTCTCCGACGTCATCGCAGCAAGCACGTCCAGAAGATACCGTGCATTGAACCCAAGGGAAAGCTTTTCATCTTTATAGTCTATCACAACTTCTTCTCTTGCTTCTCCGAGGTCGGGGCTCGATGAAGAAACCGTCAGCTTGTCGCTTTCGAGATCGAATCTGACCGCGCTTGCCCGCTCCCTCGACATGACCGAAACTCTCCGGAGCACCTTCGAGAAACTGTCCCGTTCGATAATCACCTTCTTTTCATTCCCCTGGGGGATTACGTTCTCGTAGTTCGGATAGGATCCCTCAATGAGACGCGTTAAGAACTCTATGTTATCCACGCTGAAGAGGAGATGCTTTTCCCCTATCGCGATCTTCACTTTCTTGCTTTCTCCCTCCCCGCCGCTTTCCGGCGGCAGGAACCTTCTCAATTCCGAAACCCCTTTCCTCGGTACGATGATCCTTTTCTCCTCCTTGACGCCACCCTCCATTTCTTTCGTGATGATGGCCAGTCTGTGGCCGTCCGTCCCCACAATGGTCATCTTTCCGTCGTCCGCTCTTGCGTGGAAAAGAAGGCCGTTCAATGTATATCTCGTGTCGCTTTCTCCCGCGGCATAGAGCGTCTTTTCGATCATCTCGAGGAGGGAAGACGCCTCTATCGTCAGTTCTTCAACATCGCCAAGGGCAGGCCACGCAGGAAAATCGGTCGGTGGAAGACAAGCGAGCTTGAATTCACTGGCGCCCGCCTTTATCCTGAGCCATCCTCCCGAAGATGATTCGTCAATCGTCTCCAGGGTCATGTTCCCCTCAGTCTCTCTGACGATCTCGAAGAGTTTGCGGGCGGGGATACAGAGGCTGCCGTCCTTTTCCACCGCGATTTCGAGCGGCTCTTTTATGGCTGTCTCGATATCGGTCGCCATGAGATAGGATTTCTTCTTCCCCGCGTTCAGGAGGAAATGGCTTAAAATCGGCATGGTATTCTTTTTTTCGACTATATTCTGAATATGCCCGATCTTCTCCTGCATCTCGTTCTTAGACACCTGTAGTTTCATACTCCCTCCTCTATGGTTCCCTGGAATAACCTTCTCATCCTTTCATCTTTCGTATCAGGCTCTCGACCATTCTGTCGAAAACCTCGTCTCTGGTACGTTTGTCTTCCACCTGCTTGCAGGCGTAAATAACCGTTGCATGGTCTTTTCCGCCGAAGTTTTTTCCGATGTCGCTCAGAGACAATCCTGTAAGCTGCTTGCTCAGATACATGGCAATCTGCCTTGGCAGGGCTATTTCTTTCGTCCTCTTTCTGGCCTTAATCTCGGACAGTTTGATAGCAAAATGCTCGGATACAACTTTTTGTATCTGATCGGTAGTGATCGGCTTCTCGTCCTCTGCGATAAGGTCGTGCAGGATCTCCTTCGCCATATCCACCGTTACGTTCCTTCCCGTCAGCGAAGATTGTGCTCCAAGCCTTATCAGACACCCTTCCAGTTCGCGGATATTCGATCTCACTCTGGATGCCAGATAGTAGGCGACATCGTCGGGAATGGCGATCTTTTCGCTGTCGGCCTTCTTCTGCAAAATTGCGACCTTTGTCTCCAGCTCCGGCGGCTGTATATCGGCAATAAGGCCCATGCTGAACCGGGACCTGAGTCTGTCGGTTACAGCGCCGATCTCTTTCGGCGGTCTGTCGCTGGAAATCACGATCTGCTTCTGGCGCTCGTAAATGGCATTGAAAGTGTGAAAAAATTCCTCCTGCGTCTGCGTTTTATTTGCAATGAAATGTATATCGTCGAGGAGCAGCAGATCGACGTTTCTGTACTTCTCTTTGAATTCACCCATCTTCTCGTGGCGAATGGCAGAAACCACCTCGTTGGTGAATTGTTCCGCCGAGACGTAAATGACTGTTACATCGGGGTTCCTGTCGATAACCGCATTGCCGATCGCCGTTATGAGGTGGGTCTTCCCGAGACCCACACCCCCGTATACAAAAAGCGGATTATACGTCCTGCCCGGAGCTTCGGCAACCGCTTTTGCCGCTGCCTGGGCAAACTGGTTGCTCGGTCCTATCACAAAAGTCTCGAAGGTATACTTAGGGTTCAGATAGATGCCCCTGCTCGCGAGTTTCTGCCGGCGGCTTTCGAGACGCATGTCCATTTTCTTAACAGCCGGGTCCATTTTTTCCGCAACTCTGTAACGCACTGACACCGGATATCCCAAAACGGTTCCTACGGTCTCGGTGACAATATCGGGATAATTGTCTTCTATCCAATCTCTGAAGAACCGGTTTGGAATCTCCAAAGTAACGCCTTGTTCCTTTACTTGTGATAGTTTCATCGGCCGAAACCAGAGGTCGGTCAAACTATTGCCCACTCTTCCCTCAATTCGGGAGAGAGCGGTATTCCATATTTCGTCGAGTGTCATTAGTCGCCAGAAGTCCATTAACAACTTACTAACATATGTTAATAACTTTCAAGGGAAGGTGTACCATTATATCCGAACAGTACCGGGCAAGACAAGATAATCCGTTATAAATATGTTTAATAATCTACAGATTCTTTCCCTTCGTTAAAAGCGTGGAAAAAAAACTCCCGTTCTCCACTTCCTCTCAACAAAGAAAGGTCTTCTCCCCTATGAAAAAAATACCTCTTTCAACGTTTAAACAGCAGCTACTATTTTCTACTACTACCCTTTTTTTAAAAAAAGTAGTAGTAGAGATTACCGCACAAAAAAATCTCTTACCCTGAAAGCATACGTCATTTTTTCTTCAGGCATTCCTTGATGAACAGGTCAATATCGCCCTCAAGAACAGCGTCAACGTTGCCTGTTTCGGAATCTGTCCTGTGGTCCTTAACAACCCTGTAGGGCTGAAGGACATAAGACCTTATCTGATTCCCCCATGCAATTCCCTTCTTGTCGGCGACAAAGACTTCGATCTTTTTTTCCTGCTCCCTCATCTTCAGGTCATAAAGACGGGCCTTAAGTATTTTCATGGCAATAGCCCGGTTTTTGTGCTGTGAACGCTCGTTCTGACAAGTCACCACAATACCCGATGGAATATGCGTAAGTCTCACAGCCGAGGAAGTCTTATTGACATGTTGCCCTCCGGCGCCCGACGCCCTGAAAGTATCCATTTTTATGTCATCGTCCTTTATTTCGATGTCGATATCTTCTTCAACTTCGGGATAAACGAGCACAGCGGCGAAGGAAGTATGCCGGCGCTTGTTGGCGTCATAGGGAGAGATTCTGACAAGCCTGTGAACGCCTGCCTCGCACTTAAGATATCCGTAAGCGTAGGAACCGGAGAAGGTCATTGTGGCGCTTTTGATTCCGGCTTCCTCACCCGGCTGAAGTTCAACGATCTGGGCGTTGTAATGATGCTTTTCCGCCCACTTGAGATACATTCTCATAAGCATCTGAGCCCAGTCCTGGCTTTCAACACCACCGGCGCCGGGATGGATCGTCAGGATAGCATTGTTTTTGTCCATCTCGCCGGACAGAAGATTCCGTATCTCGAGTGATTCAATCTCCTCTTTGAGTTCTCTGATCTCGGTCTCCAGGTCACTCAAAAAGAGCTCTCCGCTTTCCTCGTCCAGAATGCCGATGGATTCCTCCAGATAGGAAAGTTTCTCGGCGAGGGAATCAAACTGAACCACGATCTCCTGAAGCTTCGCTTTCTTTTTTAAGAGATCCTTGGTTAAATGGGGAGAAGACCAGATGGTCTCTTCCGTGAGGTCTTTCTCGATTTTTGTTACTTGTTCCTTGAGATCGGCCGGATCAAAGATAACCTCTTAAGGATTCCAATTTGGTCCTGAGGCTGTACAACTCTTCCTTCAATTCATTCTGTAACATCATATCTATCCTCCCAAACTTTTTCTTGACTTCCCGAGTAGATTAGCCAGTAAAATAGTCGAAAAAACGATCCAGACGTAAGTAAATAAATCACCGTATTTCGAATAGAAACTTCTCGTTCTGTCCGTTTTTACGTCTCCCGTCAAAAACGTCCTCTGAAAGAGTCCCGTTGTTGACACTATCCTTCCGCTGCTGTCGATAAAGCCGGATATGCCGGTGTTCGCGGCCCTGATCAGAGGTTTCCGGTTCTCGACCGCACGGAAAACAGCCATGCTGAAATGCTGGTAGGGACCCGTTGTCGCGCCGAACCATGCATCGTTAGTAATATTCACAATAAAATCTCCGCCATTCGAGTAAAATTTCCTTACCATCCCGGGAAATATCACTTCATAGCAGATTAGAGTGGCGAAGCTTCCAAATGGAGTATCAGCCCTGACATACCGGTCGCCCTGGGCATAGTCACCGATGCCGACAACGAGCTTGTCGATGAAAAAAAGGATTCTACCCAGGGGGACGTATTCCCCAAAAGGGACGAGATGTATTTTATCATAGGTATACGCCACATTGCCAGTCTTGTCCAGCAACACTGCGCTGTTCGAAAGGCTGTACCGGTCATCCGTTTTTTCCTTAAGGAGGACGCTCCCGAACAGCAAGTACGCTCCAAGCCTGCTCTGGAAGGCCAGAAGCTGCTGCGTATAATATCGGTGGGCGTCAAAATAGAAGGGGATGGCGGTTTCCGGCCATACGATGAGAGCGGGCGACGAAGACTCTGATCTGAGTGAAAGGTCCCTGTATATTTCCAGTACCGAGTCCTGGTAGGCGGGCTCCCATTTCTTGTCCTGTTCGATACTTCCCTGTATTATACTGACCTTGATATTCTCGCCCGGCCTTTCTTCTTTCAGCCGCATATGACCATAAACCAGGACGGCGACAAGGGAGATGAAGAGGAAGCCGAAGCCGATGACTGTATGAGAGAGAGGGAAAAGGGGCATATCCCTTGTACGTCTTTTCAAGAGGAAAAGGTCTGTCAAAGCGCCGTTCACGGCCACGACGAGAAACGACACCCCGTAAACAGCCGTTATATCCGCTATCTGTATGAGGGTGAGGAATGTGTACTGCGAGTAGCCTACGCTTGACCAGGGGAAACCGGTGAAGATATACGAACGAAGAAACTCGAGTACTACCCAGAAAGCAGGGGCTATAAGAAGGGCTGGAAGCTTCGTATTTCTGACCGCCCACGTAAAAAAGACCGCAAAAATGGCCGTATAGAGGCTAAGAAAAGAACAAAGAAGGATTACAATGAAGATGCTTACGCCGAAAGGAACCCCACCGTAATGGTGCACGGAGTGATAGATCCAGTAGAGAGTCCCGAAAAAATAGGGGAGGCCGAAAACGAAACCGGCCGCGAAAGACTGCCGGGGTCTTTTGTCGTATATTGAGAGCAGAAAGGGAACGAGCGCTACCCATGCCAGGAAGAAGAAGTCGAATGTCGGGAAAGAGAACACAAGGGCAAGTCCCGAAATGAAGGCCGGAACATAGTCGGATATGCTGTTTCTCACGTTCATTTTCCGGGCGGTCCTATGGGTTTCTATTTTACCCTAACAGATTGCGATTGTGTTGAAGGCAGAGAGTCTGTTCAACTTGACAGCCGAAAAGTCAAAAGTGTACATTTAAACTCACGGGCAGTTAGCTCAGTCGGTAGAGCAGAGGCCTGAAAAGCCTCGTGTCCGCAGTTCGATTCTGCGACTGCCCACCAGTTCTTCCTTTCAAATATTCTTTTTCCTTGACAAGACGCCCTATTTTAGGCTAAAAATGGGGTGTATGAAAAGAATGAGCTTATTCCCTCTTCTTTTTCTCGTTTTATGCTCCATATTTCCCGCTTATGCATCAGATTTCGATAATGCGGAGACAACTGCCCACGTGCCGGTTATTTCTTCATTGCCCGAAGAAAAGATCCGCGACAGTCTCGGGTTAATCCCGGAAAATTCAGACAATGAACTGGCGCTTGAAGCCATCAGGAAACATATTACCCTTTTTTCCGAGAAAATCCGGGAAAGATTCTCCGTCTATCTGAGCAGGTCGGGAAAGTATCTTGATATGATGAAGGGGATACTGAAGGAACAAGACGTCCCCGAAGAAATTGTATTCCTTCCTCTCATCGAGAGCGGCTTCAGTCCGAATGCCTATTCGACCGCGCGGGCTGCCGGATACTGGCAGTTTATCGCGACGACGGCAAAAAGGTACGGTCTCGAAATATCCTGGTGGAGAGACGAAAGGCGGGATCCGGTCAAATCCACCATCGCTGCGGCAAATTACCTGAAAGACCTTTACCAAATGTTCGGTTCCTGGAATCTTGCCATGGCGGCATATAACGCAGGCGAAGGGAAGATCCTCAGAGCGTTGAACAAATCCAACGCCGATGACTATTGGTCGTTGTTGAATACGAAGCATATCAAGAACGAGACGAAAAATTACGTTCCCAAGTTCATTGCCGCGAGCACGATTGCCGCCAATCCCGAAATGTACGGCTTCGATAACCTCGAATTCCTGCCCCCGCTGAACTATGACAGGGTAACGGTCACCTCGCCCGTCGATCTCGAAGTGGTCGCGGAATGTGCCGAGACCACGCCGGACATGATAAGGGAGTTGAACCCGGAACTTCGGAGATGGTGTACGCCTCCGGACGTGCAGGAGTACGCACTCAGAATTCCGGAGGGAAAGAAAGAAGTGTTTCTTGAAAACCTCGCCCGGGTGCCCGCAGAAGAGCAGTTCTCCGTAGACAAATACACGGTGAAGAAAGGCGACACGTTCAAGAACATATCTCGGAAGACCGGCGTTCCCGTCCAGGTCATTCTCGATCTCAATGACATGGAAAAGATAATGCCGCTGAAGACAGGAACGGAAATCTACCTGCCGCCGAAGGACAAGTTCATTCTCGACAAGGATGATAAGGCAACGGCAAAGAAAGCGTCCTACAAACAGAAGAAGAAAAGAGCCAGGCACAAGGCGAATGTAAAAAAGGTTTCGTACAAGCAAAAAAAGAAGAAGCCTCCCTCCGCAAAGGGCAAGAATATTTAGAGTCTGTCCATAAAGTCTTATTTTGTCATTGTCCGGCTGGACCCCCGTATCAAGTACGGGGCAGGCTCCAATCCACCCTTCGACAGGGCTCAGGGTGACAATTGTAATGGTGAGCTTGTCGAACTATGGATTCCCCGATCAAGTCGGGGAATGACAGATTGCAGAAGGTCATAGTTTGTGGACAGACGTTATTTGGAGTTGCGGCGGTTTCACTGCCCGAAAGCAAGTCTACCAAACAGTTGCAAAAGAATCATGAGACCAAAAAAAGATGACCTCCCTTCATGCAACGATAAGGTCTACTTTGTCGAGCCTTCCTTTTTTTCGGGACCGCCGGACAATTTGGCCTTGGCGTCGCCTGCAAAAGGCGAATCAGGATATTTTGTCGCAAGTTCCTGGTACTTCTTCTTGGCTTCATCCCCCTTACCCTCTTTTTCGAGCAGTCTGGCGTGTTCCATAAGTGCGTAATCCTTGTAAGTGTCTCTCTTGAGACTGCCGATATCCTCAAGCGCTTTCTTCGCCCCGTTCATATCACCCTTCTTGATATATGCCGCAGCCATCTTTTGATAGACGAGCGGAAGCATCTGTTCTTCGGACGAATACCGATCCGTGAATTCTTTCAGGGTCTTGACGGCGTCGTCATATCTGCCGAGCTCGTAATAACTGGCGGCCACATAAAAGAGTGACAGGGGTGATTTCCTCGTGTCAAAGGCTTTTTGGAACAGGTCGAGAGATTTCTTATACTGTTCTTCCTTGCTGAGCGTTGTTTTCGAGATATTGTAGTAAGCTTTGTACCCTTCGTACTGGAGGCCCTTCGCTTTTTTCTGAGCATAGAAGGAGTAAGCGAAAAAGCCGGCTGCAGCCGCGATGAGAACAAGAACAATGATTCCGTATTGTGCAACGATTCTTTGACGCTTTCTGATCGTTTCCGTCAGGCCGGAAAGCTTGTCCTTTACCTCTTCCTCAGCAGTCGCGCTCTTCTTCGGAACCCGTTTCTTGATCGTCTTCGGCATTATTCCCTCCTGCGTGTTTTTTCAACGAGAACTCTTGCGTGTTCGAATATGGACTCGATACGGTTTTCTTCTATCCCGGATGCCAACAGGACTTTTCGGGCAAAATCTTTCGTTATCAGATCCGAAGGACTGTGAGCGTCGGTGTTTACGCAGAGGTGAACTCCGAATTTCACAGCCTCTTTTGCAACGTGGCCGTTGGCCAGGGAATGGCCCTTCCTCGATGAGATTTCCAGCGTAACACCTTTTTCCTTGGCAAAGAGGAGATCCTCCTCGGATATTATGCCGGGATGCGAAAGGATGTCGGCGTTCGCCTCGATCGCCGCCCTGTTTGTACCGGGCTTGACCGGCTCGACGAGTGTTTCCCCGTGGACGACAACGATCTTTGCACCCAGGCGGCGGGCTTCTTTTACAAGTTCGGGGATCATCTGGGGCGGAGCATGGGTGATCTCAGCGCCGGGGATCGCTTCCAGAGATACATAGTTTTTGATCTTTTTCAAGGCATGGACTATCCTGGGGATTACGAGTTCGATATTCGACGCGTCGATATGGTCGGTTATGGCTATCGCCTTATAGCCGAGCGCCTCGGCGCGCCTGATCAACTCATATGGGATAAGTTCGCCGTCGCTGAAGAGACTATGGGTATGGAGATCGATCATATCGTTCGGATACTTATTCTATCAGAATTGATTTTCAAAAATCATCTTGCCAGAACCGCAGTACACCATTCTTCGTCACACAAACGGCTCCGCTCCAGCAAACCGTGCCGGACGTATGCGGAAATCACCCTGTCCGACTGCAGAGCAGTCATTCCACCAAGAACTATCCATCCGGCAGGAGAGATTCTGTCCACGAGTAACGGGGCGATTTCTTCAAGGAGGGTTCCGTAGAGGTTGGCGAGAACCAGGTCATACGTCCCGGCTGTATCCGTTACCGAGCCGTGCAGAACCCGGACAGCCTCCTCGGCTCCGTTCAGTTTCACATTATCGACGGCTTCCATTACCGCATCCTGCACTATCTCGACAGCGGTGATATCCGATGCGCCGAGTTTTGAAGCTGCTACGGCGAGAATGCCGGTACCCGTGCCGGCGTCCATAACGCTTCTTATGCGGCCGGGTTGCCCAAGGATGTCCCTCAACGCCTGCAGGCAGTAAACCGTGCAGGGATGGCTTCCGATCCCGAAGGACCTTCCCCGCTGAATAAAGATGGGGATCCCGGAAGGTGGGACATGAGATGCGGGAGCGGGCACAATCACAAAGTAGTTCGCCGATGCGAGATCTGTTTTACGCAAAGCCGGTTCGCTGTAATCCGCCTGAAAACTCTTCCCCTGAATCCGCAAAAACCGCTTCAGTTTTGATACCAAATCTCCCGGGTCCTTGACGAACAGAAAGGCCTTTAAGAGGAATGCTCCTTCCTTCTTCTCGATTGTAATGCCGTTAATGAAAGGCCATAGGAAATTGTAGGTGGACTCCAGAAGCGGAAGGGGAAGCGCCGCATGGATCTCATGCCACTGCATTATGAATCCCGGCTCAGCACGTCAGATGAAGAGCGGCTATCGCCTTCTTCGTTTTCTGAAGCTCATTGAATAACTCGACCGCCCTTGTGGTGCGTTCGACATGCACCACTATGCCGAGCGATTCGAGATGAGATATCGTCTCTTCCGGAACCGCCATAACTCCGGAATAGCCGGCGCCGATTACGAGCACTTCGGGTCTTGCTTTGATCACATCGGCAAGGTCGTCAATCTGGAGCCTATGGCCTTCTTTGCGCCACCAGGCAGAGTCGACCTTGTCCGGGTAGATAATCATGTCCCCGGTGTAAGCCTTTCCGCCGACCACGATTCTTCCGAATGAATAATGCTCGATCTTCATTTTGATGTTGGGCCGCCTGCCTCTATTATAAAAAATCGCGGCGCATTCGGCATCTCCGCTCTGCTTTTTGGTATATTTGGTATAAATGAAGATAGACAAATCTCCAGGAGGACCTGATCATGAAAATGAAGATCATTGCATTACTGACTTTCCTCATCGTCTGCCTTGGGTGCGCTTCCTATCAGTACCAGCCGGAGACGGGCTCGTGCTTCCCCTATGCACAGTACCGGGGCTACCAGGGACCGTATTGTTCCCCCTCTCCGTAAGACTTTTTCGCTTTTTCTTCGGCGGGGCGATGAATGTCCGGCCCGGAGATGTGATACAATGTAGATAAAATATCCCCGGAGGCGTAGCCATGACACATAAACAGCTAATGGTTTTGGGCATCTGCGTCATAGTCCTCAACCTTCTGACCGCCTGTGCCACGACAACCCTTACTTCCGTTTGGAGAGACCCGAATTACCAGGCGGGACAGATCAAGAAAATGCTCGTTATCGGCGTGTCCGACAGGCCGGCGATCAAGAGACTGTATGAAGACGAGTTCGCCAAGAAACTGAGAATGAGGGGCATTGAAGCAATACCCAGCTATGCCGTCGTCCCGCCGGAAAAGATGCCGGATCAGGATTTTGTAAAGGAAAAGGTGAAAGAGCTGAATGTCGATGCCGTGCTCATAACGCGACTGTTGGATAAGAAAGCCGTGCAGACGTATTATCCGCCGGAAATGGAATACGACGTCCGTTCCTCTCCGGGTTATATTCCGGGTCATGGCTTCGCCCCCCTTCCTGCCCCTTACTATCACGACTGGTACGGGCATTATTACCGCAGCTATGAATATGTAACAACCCCCGGCTACACTTACGAAAATCAACTGGTTCGACTCGAGACGAACATTTACATCGCCAAGAGTGATACCCTCATCTGGTCTGCACTCTCCGACACTTTTGTGGAGACCGATATCGGTTACGGAGGGTACGGGGAGACCGCCGAATCTTTGATCAAGTCATTCGTTGACCTGATCATGAAGCGATTGACCGACGACCGGGTGCTCTAATCCGGATTATTCATGACTCGATTATAGTCAGGGCAGATGCTGTATCGGAGCGGCTTTATCCCGATTCTTATCGGGATACCTCGGAGGTTCCGATTCATATCGGGACCGAGAATGAGCGATGATACTGATCTGCTCTGACCGATCAAGAAATTCATGGATAATACGGGCTAACCGGTCGGCTTCATAAAACAGAAAGGGTCCTTCTGTTTGAAGATATCGAGTCCGTGGCTGTAAGCGGAAGCAAGACATCCTCCGCAGGCCGGCCGTATCGGACATCCTATACATTCGTCACATCCTGATCGGTACCGGCCTGCCGCTTCGGAGTCATAGATTTCCGCAATGCTCCGATCGAAGATGTTTCCGACCGGCGACGGGAATTTGCGGCACGCATGCACCTCACCGTCAGGCAGAACAGCAAGGAAGTTGAAGGCGGCGCCGCATCCGAAGCCCGCACAGCCTCCGAAGGGTTCAATTCCATTCTGAAACCTGAGAATGTTAAAAAGATTATCCTTCAGGCCAAGAATGGGGTTTCTATCGGTTTCTTCGACATAGGATTCGAGAAAAGAAATATA
>JBFLXP010000063.1:0-11622 GCA_040757315.1 Nitrospirota bacterium | reverse complement strand
GGCGGCGCGTCCATCCCGATCAAGCGCGCAAGGCCGCGATACATGGGATAGACGGCAATGCAGATAGGATTCAGACCATACGCATCACTGAAATGCGGGATATCGGGAACCTGGGCAAACCCTCTGAAGAGCGCGAAATTGGCAACAGGTTCTTTGTTCAAAACTTCCGTAATCGCTATTATTAATTTTTCGACTATCCTGGCGACTCTCTCCGCCTGCGGGATTACAGGAATCACCGGCAAAGGCTTCTTCCCATCTTTCTGGGGGTCGGTGTCCTTAATGGCTGCCGAGCCCCGAGGCAAAGGTTCGGGGAACCTGAGCACAACGGCAAACCGGTGTTCCATCCCCGGCGCGAAAATCACTTCCACATCGTCGACATTCCGGATCTTTTCCTGGAGTCTGTCGGTAATCTTTCGGCTCTCTTCTGTAGGGGGTCTTCCGGCCCTCCTGTCTTTAATGAACCCGCCTTCAATGGTGGCATAGTTTACCCTGATGGCGATATCGGTTTTTCTGAGTTCGATGCCGAGACCGAGTGCTTCGAGCACCCCTCTTCCTATCTGCCATTCGACAGGGTCATAGCCGAAGAGTGACAGGTGTCCCGGCCCGCTGCCGGGCGTTATTCCGGGGGCGACAGGGATATGAAGTCCGCAGGCGCTGTCCCGTGCAAGAGCATCGAGATTCGGCTTCCTGGCGGCGTCAAGCTCCGTCCTTCCGTTTATGGGAAGGCCGCCAAGACCGTCAAGAACGATGAGAAGTATCTTCGCATTATTCTTCTGAATCAGGTCTCTGACCAGGAGTTGCGTATTCAATGCTACACCTTGAACCGCGCAACCGTTTCCTGCAGAATTTCCGCAGTATGCGACAGTTCGGCCGCAGAAGCCGCCAGTTCCTCCATGGCCGCTGTCTGCTCTTCGGACGATGCCGACGCCTCTTCTGCCGAAGAAGCGGTCTCTCCGGCCGACGAGGCGATACTCTGCATCTGCTTGACGATATTCCTCACCTGCTCGGATATGCCGGTAAACTGTTGTCCGATCTCGCCGATGAGCACGGCGCCAGATTCCATCTCCCGCTTGCCGTCCTGCACGATGCCCATCGCTTCTTCTGTCTCATGCTGGACTTCTTTCACGATTCGGGCAATCTCGCGTGCCGAATTAGCCGAGTTTTCCGCAAGTTTGCGTATCTCGTCGGCAACGACGGCGAAGCCGTGTCCGGACTCCCCGGCTCTAGCGGCTTCAATTGCTGCGTTCAGGGAAAGCAGGTTTGTCTGAAAGGCAATTTTTGTTATGACGTTGACGATGTTGCCGATCTCCGAGGAGCGGGCGGACAAACTTTTCATGGCACCAACCGACCTGTCCGTCGCGCTCTGAAGCATTTTTGTGTTGTCCGCAAGTCTTTGCATCAACTCATTGCCTTTTTGAGTAGACATATTTGCGGTCTGTGATGACGCTGTGACATTCTGTGAATTCTCCGCAACCGAAGAAGCCGCGTTGGAGATGAGGCCGACGGCAGACGAGAGCTCAGACAGAGCCCGGGTCGACTGCTTTGTTACCGAAGCTATCGAATTGGCGGAAGTCGCGAGCAGGTCGGCTTGTTCCCGGGTCCGCAGGGTCAAATCCCTGAGCGAGGCGATCATTGTGTTCGTAGCTCTCCCCAGTTGGTTGAGTAAATCGTCTCCGGTGTCCTCCTCGTTCGCGTCGACCGTCAAATCTCCGGCGGCAACCCGCTGGAGGATCATGAAATAGTCTGTGAGTCCCATGGCAAGATTCATGGAGGTCGAATGCAGCTCTTCCGAAGTCCGGCGGAGGTGTTCAAGCATGTGGTCGAACCCTATGCCGAGAGTATCCTTATCAGACCGTATGTGGACTTTCACATCGAGGTTGCCGCGGCGCACTTCCTCTATACATTCAGCCAGTTTCTTGAATTCTCCGATCATATCGTTCGTGGCTTTACCGAGTTTGTCCAGGAGATCATCTCCCGTGTTCTCATTGGCCGTCACATCAAGCGAGCCGCGTGAAAGCTCTGAAATAACCGTAAAGTAATCGCTCATGCCGAGGGCGAGATTCATCGAGTTCGTATGGAGTTCTTCCATGCTTTGTTTCAGGTTCTCCACCATCTTTTCGATGGACTTGCCCAGCACATCCTTCGACGATCTCGGCTTCACGGCCGCATCGAGATCCCCCGACGCTATCTGTTCCGCCGTTCTCGACAGCTCATTGAGGGACTGGGCCATGGAGTAGAAAGCTTCCTCGAGTTCCGCGAGTTCGTTCTTGTTTTTTTCAGCGGACTTCCTGTAAGCCACCTCGGGGATATCACCTTCGGCAATCCTGCGGGCAACACCCGTTACCTTTCTTAATGGTCTCGCAATGTCCTGCGAGAGATAGATTGCCAGGAGCACCACGGCAACAAGAGAGAAAAGGATAATGCCTTTGGAGACAATGTTTTGACGTTTGATCGATTTCTCGGATTCCGCCTTGTATTTGGAATACACTTCCCCTATACCCGCAAGGAAGGGGTCATAGACCCGCATCAACTCCGGAAGGAACACCTGTCGTGAACGGAGCGAAAGTCTTTCGGCCTCTCCATAGGCGCCCCTCTGAGCCGCCTGTATGACGAGCTTGCCTGATTCATGCAGTTTCTTGTGAGGTTCCTCCAGAGACTTGAAGAGCCCCTCAAGCTCGGGATAAGGCAGTTTATATCCGTAATACCATTTGCCGAAGGGACATTCTGAGGGGTCAAGTTGGCCCTCAAAAGCACCTCTTTTTCTGACCGCTTCCCTGAGGTCATCCACCCACCGATAATGGATCACCTGCATCTCTCTCAATTTCTCTTTCAGCTCTATGAGGTCATTCTGCTTCTGATCCGCTTTCTTCAGAGTTACGATGCCTCGCTGCCAGAAAATGCCGGCGATAACAATCAGAAGAAACAGGAACCCAAAACTCAATGATAGTTTCTTGCCTATTGACAGGTTTCTCAGTGGATTCATGATAGATTCCGGAGCCGGCAATTAGAACTGGATCTGACAGCGTTTCTTTCCGCCGCCCTCGTCCTTTACCCACATAAGTGTTTTCTTAGTCCGTTCGCACCACTGACGGACATCTTTTTCGAAAGTCGGACAGTCAGCAGTCACCTCGAGGATATCGCTGGGTTTGAGTTCTGCCGACTTTGCAGCTATTTTCAGTATCGGCTGAGGACATCTTAATCCTGTACAATCCAATGCTACCGTTGCCATACACTCCTCCTTTTTTCCTGATTATTATAAATGTCCGGCCCCAAAAAATCTCTCTACCCCTTCATGGTCTTAATTAGGTTGCCGTCCGAATCAAGGATATTGATAATCAATGATGAACTGCCGGGGATTGTGTGAGTCGCACACGCGAAGCACGGGTCGTATGCCCGGAACGCCATTTCGACCATATTGAGCAAACCCTCGGAGACTTTGCCCGCCTTGATAAGGCTCCGGGCCGCCTTTTCGATCGACATGCAGATCGCTGCCGCATTGTTTACCGTTGCCACAATCAGATTGACTTCCGTAAGTATACCTTTTTCGTCGGATTTGTAATGATGGATAAGTGTTCCGCGGGGCGCCTCGACGATGCCGATGCCTTCCTTGGGCGTCTCTTTAGGCAGGTTCCTGATATGCGGATCGGTAATATCCTTGTCCTCCGCGAGTTCGAGCAGGCGCTCCGCCGCGTATAGAGCCTCTATGAGCCGGGCCCAGTGAAAAGCAAGAGTATTGTGAACCGGTTTTCCGCCGAGGGTATTATACATCCTCTCATACTCTCCCTGTGCCAGGGGAGTTGCCATACCATCCGCAACATTCAGCCGCGCAAGCGGAGCGACGCGATATACACCGCTGTCCGGTCCGTCGACAAAACCGCTCCAGCCCACCTTTTTCAGATAAGGGAATTTCACGTACGTCCAGGGCTCGACCCGTTCGGAAATGTGATCGAGGTATTCCGCCGGCTTGAATTTGGCGAATTCCTTTCCTTCGGGAGTGACGACGCGGACATCGCCGTCATAGAAATTCACTCTGTTGTTTTTATCCACCATGCCCATGTAGTAGGTAGCATGTTTGTAAACGTCGCCGAGTATGATATCGACGTATTCCTTGTTTTTCAGCACGACGTCGTTGAATATCTGGAGCGCGAATTGTGCGAACTCAACTCCGTATTTTGCCACGTCCACGATATTCAGCCGGTCTTCTTCGGTCAGCGGTTTTGACATTCCTCCCGGAAGACCACAGACAGGGTGGATTACCCTGCCGCCGATGTGGGTGATGATGTCGCGGCAGCCTTTTCTGAGCTTGATCACCTTACCTGCGATTTCCAGTCCGACCTTTCCGATTACCCCGAGTATGTTTCTCTCATCGGGAGACGCGGTCGGACCCATAACAAAGTCCGGCCCGCCGAGGAAGAAGAAATGAAGCATGTGGTCTTCAAGCATGAAAGCTGAATACATCAACTCCCGGATCTTTTTGGCAGCAGAAGGCGGTTCCACCTTGTATAGGTCGTCGAGGGCTTTTGTCGAACAAATGTGATGAGTAGTCGGACATACTCCGCAGATCTTCGGCGTTATCCGGGGCATCTCTTCGGCGGGTCTGCCGACGGAAAAGACTTCAAACCCCCGCAGTTCGGGAACCTGGAAATAGGCTTTCTCCACATCTCCGTTGCCGTCGAGGAAGATCTCTATTCTCCCGTGCCCTTCAAGTCGCGTTATCGGGTCTATCGTTATACGGTTAGTCATGCTTATTTTGACCAGTCAATCCCTTGGATCACACTGTGTTTCCTGTCATTCCCGCTTGTCGGGAATCTTTCTTTATGTTTCGATCCATTCGTCGAAGAAGGATGCCGGACAAGCCGGCATGACATAATAAGGATACTATCATGGATATTATCCACACAAAAAATATTCACATCATCTTCCTTCTCAACATCGACGCCGGCAGTCCGTAGAAATAGAACACGCCTGCCGGATCGACGATCGAATCCATGATCCTTTTTATTTCCTCTTCATCATTCGAATCTATAATCGACGCCAGGGCGGAGAGGAATTTTGCGCCCTGGTCCTCGACCCTGCTCGTGGATCCGAAACACCCCCTGCACGGCATATTGGCATTAATGCACCGTTCACCGCATCCGTCACGTGTTGCCGGACCAAGGCAGATAACGCCCTGATCCAGGAAACACCTGAAAGGATCGAGAATCACTTCGTGCACTCTTTTGATCTCTCTGATGCCGGCCTTTTCGGGTTTCGTAGTCTTTCTCTTGCACGTGTCGCACAATGCCTTGTCAGGCGCAAGGACAGCGCCTTTTTCGGGGAGATTACCGGAAAGAATCGCCTCTACCGCGCTCATTATAAGCTTCGGAGGAGGGGCGCAGCCGGGGAGATAGTAATCCACGTCGATGACTTGATCCAGCGTATAAACGGTATCATAGAACTTCGGCAACGTTAATTCGCCCTGTTCCACATTCGTTCTGAGTTGTGGGGTTATCCTGTCCGGATTCTGAACGGAAGGTGCTTTGTGGTATACGTAGTCAAATATCCTCTCCCTGTTATAGAAATTCGCAAGCCCCGGAGTGCCGCCGATGTGAGCACAGGCGCCGTAGGCAACGACAAGGCCCGACTTTCTTCTGAGAAGTTTGGCCATGTGTTCCTGTTCCCCGGTCCGGATCCCGCCGTTTATGAAGCTGACGGCGATTTCTCCGTCCTGCAGAGCCTCAACATCCTTGACCTTAAAGTCCATGGCAACGGGCCAAAACACGAATTCAACCGCTTCCACCACCTTAAGGATGTCCTCGGCGAGATCTACTATCGACTCCTCACATCCTCCGCAGGACGCGCACCAGTAAAAAGCGACCTTGGGCTTACTCAATTGTCGCCTCCTGCAAGTCCTCTCTTGACCCCTTCATCAGAGGGCTTGCTCTCAATGGTCCCAGCCTCTTGACTGCTTCCACCATGTCGCCTATCACTTCGACGAACTTGTCCGCTTCACTCGCAGAAACCCAGTCGAGACGGAATCGTCCATCATCGATTCCGAATTGCTGCAGCATGCGTTTAAGCAGATGGAATCTCCGCAGGGCCTTGTAATTTCCTTCTTTGTAGTGGCAATCGCCGGGGTGGCAGCCAAGAATCAGAACTCCGTCGGCGCCCGACTGAAATGCCTTGAGGACAAATTGGGGGTCGATCCTTCCGGTGCACATAACCCGGACGACTCTTACATTGGGCGGATAGATTTTCCGGGCGCTCCCGGCGGCGTCGGCGCCGGCGTAAGAACACCAGTTGCAGAGGAATCCCACGATCTTCGGTTCGAAGTCCTCTATTTCAGAACCTCCTCTATTTCCGCGAAAATCTGTTCCGTGGTAAAGTGCTTCCCGCGCAAACAGCCGCTCGGGCAGGCCGCCACACAAGTGCCGCATCCCTTACAGAGAACGGTGTTAACCACGGCGACCTTCTTTTCCCTGTCATACATTATCGCTTTATACGGACACAAACCTATGCAGGTCATACACCCCGCACAGTTGCTTTCGTCGGCTTCGGCCGTCATGACATCGAGTTCGAGCTTTCTGCCCGGAACGAGCACGGAGAGAGCCTGTCCGGCCGCTGCCGCGCCCTGAGCGACCGAATTCTGGATGTCCTTCGGCCCCTGACAGCACCCGGCGATAAAGATCCCTTCTATGTTGGTAGACACCGGCGCGAGTTTCGTATGGCCTTCAGCGAAAAACCCGTCCTTGTCATGCGTAATGAGCAGCTTGTCCGACAATCCTGCCGCATCTCTTGCCGGGATCATAGCCGGGCAGAGGATAACCATGTCGGCACTGATAGTGTTCTGCTTTCCCGACACGTCTATACAAGAAAGGGAGATTGAGTCTTTATCCTGTTTCACCCCAACCTGCATGGGAAGAGACGTGTGAATAAAATGGAAATTTTCTTTTGCCTTGAGTGAATCCAGAAATTCCTGATTGTCTTTGCCGGGCACACACCAGTCGGCGTACATGTCATGGATCTTGACGTCAGGGGCGTGCTTCCCAATGAAATGGGCAAACTTGAGGGCATAAAGACAGCATACGCCCGAACAGTACTCTCTCTGATTCACGTCGCGGCTTCCGACGCAGTGGATGACAGCAACTGATCGGGGTTCGCTCCCGTCTTTCTTGAGCAGTCTGCCGCCGGTGGGTCCGGTCTGAGACAGTATCCTCTCAAACTCCAGACTCGTGTATACTTCAGGAATTCTGCCGTAGCCGAACCGGGGCAGGACCGACGGATCAAAGAGTTCGAAACCGACCGCCACAACTATGCTTCCAACATTGCGTTCGACTACCTCTTCCCGTTCATCATAGTTGATGGCGTCGAACATGCATGCGTCCTTGCATGCGGTGCATTCCTGTCTTCCGAATTTGTCGAATTCCTCTTGTGTCAGCAGACCAAGATCAAACGCTTCCCTCGTAACCCCGCCATTCGCTCCGCCAAAGCGGATGCAGCATCCCTGATCAATCGTCGGGACGTTCGGAAGAGCGCCCGTGTAAGCGACATGTACAGCTTTTCGGTCGCTCAGATGATAGTCGAATTCATTCCTGACGGAAACCGGGCACTGTTCATAACAGGCGCCGCAGCCGAGGCATTTATCCTTATCCACCAAGGTGGCCTTCTTTTTTATCTTCACGACGAAATTTCCAAGATATCCCAGAACCTCTTCCACTTCGCTGCACCTCATGAGTTCGATATTGTCATGATGGAGGATTTCGTCCATCTTTGGTTCGAGCATGCACGAAGCGCATTCCATCTTCGGGAAGACTTCTTCGTATCTCGCCACCCTTCCCCCGATGAAAGAATTCTTTTCGACGAGATATACTTTTCTGCCGGCCCCTGCCAGAAGCAGAGCGGCCTCCATGCCTGCGGGGCCGGCCCCTATAACAAGCACGTCGGTATTACAGTCGATCTCTTTCTTTTCAAGGGGTTCCTGCAGCAAAACTCGTTTCACTGCGGCGCGGATATAAGATTCCGCTTTTTCCGTTGCCTTCAACTTGTCGGAAGTCACCCACGCAATCTGTTCCCTGACATTGACCATCTGGAAAAGATAAGGATTGAAATCGGCGTTCCGGAGAGCGGTCCTGAACGTTTTTTCGTGCTCTTTTGGCGTGCAGGCAGCGATAACTACGCGGTCAGGTTTTTCACGACTGACATCGCCGGCGAGAAAATTCTTTCCGTCTTCGGAACAGAGGAGACCGTGACTTTTTACGTATGAGACATTATCGAGACGGGATGAAAATTGAACGAGTTCGTCAATGTCTATATTTTCGGACATGTTCGTCCCGCAACTGCAAATATAGACACCGACCTTAAGCGGCATAGTTCCTGCTTCGGTTCTCAGAATGGTTATTTATTCTTGATTCTCCTCCAAGAACCATATTGGACTTATTTAAACTTATAATGCATTCTTATGTCAATAACTATAGGGAAAATGGGAATTTTTTGCAAACGGATTAACCCCTCCCGCCCTCCCCTTAAGCTAAGGGGAGGTGAAGGTGGGGTTATGTTCGCGAAGGGGCGACGTGAGTTATGTGGGTTTGATCGCTTACTAATAGACCTGTCACCCTGAACCACGTACTGAAAACTCGTTTCAGTATTATTCAAGGTCTCGCTACTCCATCTCTTTTGAGATGCTGAATCCGTCTTACGTACTGACGGATCAGCATGACAGAAAGACGAGTACCGGATTCGATACCGCCCTGGGGGCGTCCGAGTTGTTTCCGGTAGACCTCCCTTGTTTCTACCACCGCAATACCTTTATAATTAGATTCATTCACACTGGATGGGCGGTTAGCTCAGCTGGGAGAGCGCCACGTTCGCAACGTGGAAGTCGAGGGTTCGAATCCCTTACCGTCCACCAATTTTTTTTGGTCCCTCATTGAAATTTCAGTGTTCCCACAGTTATTCTATTTAGAAACGGGAAACAACTGGAACCCGCTCTGGTGGTGGAGGTCCACTCTTCTTTTATGCCTTTCCCCATAGTCGGCATCGGCGCTTCAGCAGGCGGCCTCGACGCGTTTAAGCGTTTTCTGGCGGAACTGCCGCAGGAATTCGGTTTTGCCGTCGTCTTTATTCAACACCTTTTAGCGAAACAAAAAAGTCTTCTGCCCGGTCTGCTCCGCTCCAGAAAACCGGATATCGAGGTAAACGAGATTACGGATGGAATGGAGATCCTGCCCGGGAGGATATACGTCGGCCCGCCGGGAAAGGAGATACGCATTCAAAAAGAGAATTTTCAGGTCACCGACCGCAGAAAGGCGCATCTCTGCCTGCCGGTCGATGACTTTTTTGAGTCGCTTGCCGACGAGGCGGGCGAGAGGTCTATCGCCGTAATCCTGTCCGGGGCAGGGACTGACGGAGCGCGGGGAATCCAATCGATCAGAATGATGGGGGGCGCTGTATTTGTCCAGGATCCGAAGACTGCCGAGTTTCCGGGCATGCCTCTTGCCGCGATCAATACCAGACAGCTCGATGGAGTCTTTCCGCCGGCGGATATCGCCCGTGAGATACTGAAAATACAGGCTGCGGGCGCAGCCTCCGCAAACGCCGGCACTCTTCTCTCTCCGTCCGACTTCCAGAAGTTTTACCGTCTGATCCGCGAGAAGAGCGGCTACAGCTTCGATCATTATAAAAGAACAGTTGTCGCAAGAAGGATCAGGAGGCGAATGTACCTCCACGGGGTTTCGTCGGTCCGGGATTATCTCGAAATAATAGGGAAGAAAGATTCCGAAGCATCCATGCTTGCTTCGGACCTCATGATCGGCGTCACGTCTTTCTTCAGGGACCGCCTGGCGTGGAAGGCCCTTAAAATAGAAGTGGTGCAGAAGTTTACAGCGGAGCATGACAGCTCTCTAATCCGTGTCTGGACGCCCGCCTGCGCAACGGGCGAAGAGGCGTATTCCATTGCACTGTTGCTCCGAAGCGAACTCGATCTTGCTGGCAGGAAAAGAGAAATCCAGATCTTTGCCACGGATGTTAATGACACGGCGCTTGAAAAGGCGAGGGAGGGCACATATCCGGCCAGCATCGTTGCGGATGTGCCGCCGGACTACAGGCATAAATATTTCACTTACTCCGAGGACGGTCTGACCGCAACTATCGGCAAGGGGGTACGGGAACAAGTAGTATTCGCAAGACAGGACCTCCTCACGGACCCTCCTTTTTCGAAGCTCGACCTTATCATCTGCCGCAATCTCCTTATATACCTCGAACCCGAAGCCCAGGAGAAATGTCTGGCCGTTTTTCACTATGCACTCAAGGACGACAGATATCTCTTTCTCGGCAACGCGGAATCTCCGGGAAGAAACAGCACTCTCTTTAAATCCATCGGGCATAAAAAATGCCGGATTTATACGAAAGTCGAAAAATCGCCTTCTTTGAGGATGCCCCTCGCTGTTCCTTACGCGGCGGAACGCGCTGCGTCTCTTCCACCCAAACAGGCGCAGACGTCATCGGCCCAGCAGTCTGTTACTCAATTCGTCCAAGACGCTTTGCTTGAGGAATACGCTCCTGCAGCCCTCGCTGTTAATCAGAATTACGACATTGTCTATCATAACGGACCTACTAACAGATATTTGCGGCAGCCACGAGGCTCCCCCACGCAGAACCTGCTGGAACTTATTCCGGAAAAATTGCAGAGCAGGATACGGGCCGCCATTTACAGGACGACCCATGAAGCGAAGCCTGTCTCGGTCCGCACAAGCATAACGGGCGATGACGGGAAAAAGAAGCAGGTCACTCTCCACATCTCAAGATTGAAGGAGAACCTTTATCTGACGGTATTCCGCGATAAAGGCTTGGTTGCCGAACAGGCAGGAACTGCTCCTTCGGAGGTTGCGGACATTGAAGGGACTGCGGTGCGGCAGCTTGAGACCGAACTGTCGGCTACGCGGGAAGCCCTCCAGAGCAACATTGAGCAACTGAAAAGCCTCAATGAAGAGCTTCAGTCCTCGAATGAGGAACTCCAGGCGGCCAATGAGGAACTCGAGACTTCGAGGGAAGAGCTGCAGTCCCTGAATGAAGAATTGATCACAGTGAATTCTCAGCTTCAGGGCAAGATTGAGGAACAGGAGGAGACGAACGATGACCTCAACAACTTTCTCGCGAGCACCAGCATCCCTACCGTCTTTCTCGATCATCAGTTCCGGGTAAAGCGCTTCACCCCCGCCATGTCGAGACTCCTGAAACTTATTCCGTCCGACGTAGGGCGGCCTATCATCGATATGTCACAGGAGGGCCTCGGTCCGGACCTCATTGCCGATGCCGAGGCGGTCCTCGACCAGCTCTCGCCGATAAAGAGGGAGATGGCGATCAACGGCTCCTGGTATATTCGCGCCACTCTTCCCTACAGGACCTCGGACAACCGGATCGAGGGCGTAGTCATAACCTATAGCGACATTACAGAGATGAAACAGGCCGAGGAGCGCACAAAACATCTTGCATCTTTCCCTCAACTGAATCCGAATCCCGTTATAGAGGTGGACTCTTCAGGAAAGGTCATCTTCGCCAATCCGGCCACTCAAAATATCCTGGAGATTCTCGGCATGGATAAAGACGATGCCGGTGTTTTCCTGGCCCCGGACTTCGGTGACATCC
>JBFLXP010000062.1:0-11741 GCA_040757315.1 Nitrospirota bacterium | reverse complement strand
TCACAGTGAGTCCCTCTTCTGCAGGAGGAATTGACCCCTTTGCCCAGACGACGGATGGAATCGCTGAGACTGAATTCGAGGCAGCAGAGGTCACCGTAGATACGATAGCAACAATAACAGCCAGTGTCGGCGGTGTATCGGACTCTGTAGATGTCACAATAATAGCGCCGGTAATACCGCCTACACCCACATCAGTGAGTGTAGCGCCACCCACCGCAAACATATGTGAAAATTCCACAGACTGTATCCCCGGTGGTACTGTTGAACCTGTTGAAGTAACATTCACGATTTCGGGTGGAACACCTCCCTATACTGTTACTTCCGACGATACGGCTGTAATTCTAAATCCGGGAACTATTGCGGCATCTCCTTTCGAGTTTACGGTAAACGCTATAAATGACTCCATCGCTGCCAATACCGATGTGACGTTAACAGTGACAGATTCTTCGGCCACGCCCGGCACAGATGCGGCTGTGGTAACAGTAATAAACGAATAGTTGAATAAATGAGGCGGCACAGTGGGCAGCACGAACTGCCGCCGCGCCGAAATAACAGGATATTGAAGGATTCTGAATGGAGATGATGAGTGTGAATGATTCCAATAAAGGAGTGAGACCATGAGGAAATTTTTATATCTGATGATATGTCTGGCTCTCATAGGCTGCGGGAGCCAATCCGGTGTGAGCATCTCTTCAGATACTTCAAAGACCACGGGCAGCGTTAAAGTAACAGCGCAGTCTATTATCTCCAAGATGGACACCGGGCATTACAAGGATGGCGAGTTGCTCGTCAAGTTCAAATCCGGCGTTAAGTCAGCCGCATCAGCCGCGGTCCATCAAGGTATCGGCTCAACGGTAATAAAGAAATACGCAACCCTGTCGAAACTTGAACATGTCAAACTTCCTGCGGGACTTTCGGTCAAAGACGCCGTTATGCGCTATATGTCCGATCCGAACGTCGAATATGCAGAGCCGAACTACATCTGGCGAACCGCCTCTATAATACCAAACGATACATATTTTGCGAACCAATGGTCTTTCCACAACACGGGGGACTATGCTTATGGCACGGCCGGTGCCGATATTAATATGCCCGGAGCGTGGGAAGTTACCATCGGCAGTGGAGACTTAACGGTTGCGGTTCTTGACACGGGGATCGATTACAGCCATAGTGAGCTTGTCTGGAACGTATGGAGGAATCTGGGAGAGACAAACTGCGTCGACGGCATCGACAATGACTCGAATGGATTCATAGACGATTGTCAGGGATGGGATTTCATATCGGGCGACTCCGACCCATTTGACGATAACGGACACGGTACCCACGTTGCGGGGGTAATAGGAGCGAAAGGGAACAACAGTTCAGGCATTGCGGGCATCATGTGGCTGACCAACATGATGGCACTGAAGGTATGCGACGATGAAGGCTTCTGCGATATATCTTCAATAGTCGGAGCAATCGACTACGCTGTTTTTATGAAGACCAACAAAGGAGTAAATGTCAGGGTGATGAATGCCAGCCTCGGCGGCAGCGGATTCTCCACGGCCTCGCTTGAGGCAATCGAAAGGGCTAACGCGGCAGGTATTCTTTTCGTGGCGGCGGCCGGAAACGGCGGCGATGACGGCATCGGAGACAACAATGACATTGCGCCTGTCTATCCGGCAAGCTACAATCTGCCGAATATCATAGCTGTCGCCGCCACCGACCAGGATGACAATAGGGTATCGTTCAGCAATTTCGGGCCGACGAGCGTGGATGTCGCGGCGCCGGGTACTTATATATTCAGCACGGTGCCCAACTGGTGGTCGGAGTTCGCGGGCTTCGGTGTCCTCGAATTCTTCGCAGGCACTTCCATGGCTGCGCCCCACGTAACCGGCCTGGCCGGGTCGCTGTCCGCGTACTACAATCATCTAACTTACGACAAGATCCGGACCATGGTACTGAGATACGTTGACGTGCTGCCGACTCTGAACGGCTGGATATTCACGGGCGGCAGGATCAATGCCGGCAGGGCCTTGACTTCGCTCTGGGCAACGTTTGATCTGACAGCGGCACCTGTTTCTTCGCTGCAGATAGATCTGACCTGGACCGACCGGGCAACAGACGAGACCGGCTACAGGGTCGAAAAGAGCGCCGACGGAATTTCTTTCTCGCCGATAGCGACCCTTGGCGCCAACGCGGGATCATACTCTGACACCGGTCTTACCGACGGCATAAGATATCACTACCGGGTCAGGGCATTTAACGATATCGGCGACTCACCCGTGCAGCAAGGGTCCGCAACGTCAGCGGTTACACCTCTCAATGCTCCTACTAATTTGAGAACCGTGAGCGTGTCACAATCCGAAATTCAGCTCGCATGGTCGGACAACTCTTCGGCGGAGGAACAGTATCTCATAGAAAGAAGAAAGTCTGATGGAGAGTTTGAGCAGGTCGGTCAGGTCGGCTCGAATATATCGACCTTCACCGACTCCGGGCTCGACCCATCGACAGAGTATTTTTACAGGGTAAGGGCGTTCAATTCGGTCGCGGGCCATTCGGCTTATTCCAATGAGATTTCCGCGAAAACTCTCACCCCCGGCGGAACGGAATCGGACGGCGGGGGCGGTGGAGGAGGTTGCTCGATCGGGGCTTCTCAGAATGCGCCTACCGCACTTGCAGACCTCATGATGCTGCTCGTTCCGGTGATTGTGATCGCAATTATAAGGCGGAGGACTTAAAGCTTATTATCAGTTCTGATAAAGACTCCTATGCAACCCCGACCTTGTTCGGGGTTGCTCGTTTTTGGATGCTCTCAGGTTGACCATAAAATATATAGTGTGATAGTCTCAGAAGAAGGTAAGTGTTGAACATACGACTGTTTACAAAAACAAATATCTTCTATCTCAACGTCTGCGCCGGCGCTGTTTTCATCCTCTCCGCGCTCTTCCTGGCGAGAGACGTCGTTTCCTTGCATTTTGACCGCAGTAGGGCGGCAAAGACACAGTCGGTGCCCTCTGCCGGCGCAGTTGGCGGCGTGTCAAGTGTGCAATTTGACGAATATGCCGGGATCCTCAGAGATAATCCCTTCGGCTTTGCCAGCGGCGAACTGAGACCCCTTACACGTTCTTCAGGGAATAAAGAAGGACGGGCGGCAGACGTCGCGTTAGTGGGTACCGTGGTCGGACCGCCGGACCTCAGCTTCGGGGTTTTCAAGGACGGTTCGGGTGTGCAGCAGGTCTTTAAACTGGGCGAATCCGTTTTCGGGGTGGGGAAGCTGCACCGCGTCGGGAAAGACAAGGTCCTTGTAAGGCAAGGAGGACAAACGACGGAGATCCTCCTTGATGACGTAAGGATAAAAGAAATCAAGAAACCCGCTGCGGGAGGCGGTGCTCCCGCTGCGGCCCTTGCCCAGAGGGTCGGCAGGGGCATGTATGTCGTTGACCAGATGAAGCTCCAGCAGGCGATCGCTAACCCCGGCCAGATGATGACCGACGCCAGACTCAGACCAAACATTGCTGACGGCAGAGAAGAAGGCTTTGTCCTTAGTGAGGTCAGGCCGGGGGGAATTTACCACAGCCTCGGACTTCAGGATGGAGATGTGCTTTTGAGGATTAATGAATATGACATATCGAATCCCGAGCGGGCACTGCAGGCGTTTACGGCTTTGAAGGGTCTCGACAGGGTTCAGGTTGACATGATACGGTCCGGGGCAAAGATGACGATGACGTATCAGATAAAATAAAGGTGCGGATGGTGTCTTGTGTCAAACCCAAAAATGTGTTTGACGAAAGAAATGGCAGGCGCATATGCAGAAAAATCTTTCGAAAGCAGAATTTGTGGCATCAAGTTTGTATTTCCCCGGGTAGAATAAAAATCGTTATCGTGCACGCGAGTGTTTATGGCAGAATATAATGTCGGCACGAAAGGTAATATCTGAAGAGAATGATGAAACGGTCTTTAACAAGCATCTTCTTTTTTATTTTTGCCCTGGCAGTTGCGGCGTTTTTTTCTCCCTTGGTTTCCAATCTGTCGTCTTCAGCCGCTGAAGAAGACGCGCCTGCCGTGAGTCCGGCCGCACAGGACATGCAGGTGGCGGCCCCGTCAGATGATAAACCGCAGTCGGAAACGAAGCAAACGGCGAAGGAGAAAGGAAGGGAAAAGAAGGTCACATTCAACTTTGTGGATGTGGAAATACCGGTAGTGGTCAAGTTCATCAGCGAGGTCACGGGCAAGAATTTCGTTTTCGACGATAAAGTTAAAGGCGCCATTACCATTATCGCGCCGTCAAAACTGTCCATGGACGAAGCGTTTAGTCTTTTCACTTCCGTGCTGGAACTGAAAGGCTTTACTATTGTGTCATCCGGAAAGGTGTATAAAATCATACCCTCGGCCCAGGCAAAACAGACCGGAACGGAGATACTGAAGGAGGAGGGCGCACAGGTAAGCGACGCTTACATAACGAGGTTAATACAGTTGAAGTCGATATCCTCCACAAAAGCCCTGAATTTCCTCCAGCCGCTTGTTTCAAGGGACGGACACATATCGTCCTTTGGCCCCGGCAACATGCTCATGGTTGTCGACTCGGCAACTAATGTCGAGAAGATATTGAAGATCCTCGAAGCGATAGACAGACCGGGCGTCGAGGAGCCGGAGCTTGTGCTGCTGACATATGCCAACGCCGAGGATGTTGCCAAGATTCTTACTGAAACACTGGTCTTGAGCTCCAAGACGCAGCCTGCATCGGTGAGGCCACCCAGACCCGGAGAGACGGTCACGGCGGCATCCGTTGAGGAGACGCGGGCAACAGTCTTTGCGGACACACGGCTCAATGCGATAGTCCTGATCGCCGACAAGCAGGAGAAGGAAGCCATGAAGAGGATAATTGCACTGCTTGACATACCGCTTCCCGAGGCAACGAGCAAGATAAACGTCTATTTCCTGGAGTATGCCGATGCTACGGAACTCTCCAAGGTTCTGGAAACAATGCTTTCCGGAGTATCTACGCAGGCCAGGACTTCTCAGGCGGGGCAGGCGGGGCAGCCTCAAAAGAGTCCCTTCGAGCCGGGAGGGAAAATCATAATTTCTCCGGATAAGGCGACAAACTCGCTCGTCATTGTTGCTTCCCCGGCAGATTATCAGAGCTTGATCCAGGTGATAAAGCAGCTCGACAAGAGGCGAAAGCAGGTATACGTGGAGGCGATGATTATCGAGGCGTCTATCGATAATCTGAGAGAACTCGGCGCACAGTGGAGGATTACCGCTGAAAAGAACAACGAGCCAATATTCATCGGAGGGTTTGGAACGATAGACTCCACGACTGTTCAGAGCATCATCTCCGGGCTCGGCGGGATGACTGTTGGCGGGATGGGTAATTTTCTGGACATCCCGATTACGACGACCGACGAAGACGGAAATCCGGCAACTTCAACACTTACGATTCCCGGTTTTGCCGCCCTCTTCAGCCTTAATGAATTCAGGGGTGCGGTTAATGTCCTTTCAACACCTCAGATTCTGACGTCCGACAACAAGGAGGCCGAGATTGTGGTCGGGGAGAACGTACCTTTCATATCCCAGAGGGAGCGTGACGTTACGACAAGTAATACAGTAGTCAACTCAATAGAGAGGAAAGATGTAGGAATAAAATTGCGGATAACTCCGCAGATAACCGAAGGCGATTACGTCAAACTGGACATTTACCAGGAAATTTCCGCTGTGAAAGAGGAATCTCAGACGATCGTTATCATCAGTGTAGGTCCGACGACGACGATGCGTTCAACCAAGACATCGGTCGTCGTGAAGGACGCTCAGACGGTTGTCATCGGCGGCCTCATGGAGGAGAGAAAAGAAGAAAATGTCAATAAGATCCCGCTTCTTGGGGATTTGCCGCTCATCGGCTGGCTGTTCAAGAACACGCGAGTGCAGAAAATAAAAACGAATCTGATCGTATTCCTGACTCCGCACATCATAAAAGAGGCCGACCATCTTGAAAAACTGACCGAGATCAAGAAAGCTACCTTTGCCCGGGCCGAAGAACAATACAAAGAAGGGGAATTGCTCGTCAAATTCCGGGAAGATACAAAGGACGACCGGATATCCGAGATACTGCTGGCAGAGGGCGCAGCGGTCATCGCAGTCCTGAAACCCAAGGGGCTTTATCATGTCCGCCTGAGAAAAGGGCAGGATGTTCGGAATGCGATAAAGAAGTTCATTGCGTATGATGAAATTGAATACGCCGAGCCGAACTATGTCCTGAAGATACAATGAATGCAGATGGAAACAATTGATGTCATAAAGGACGATGATGTAGAAATCTCTCTCCTCAAAAATATCCCCCTCACCTTCGTTAAAAATAACCAGATATTTCCCATCAGGCGGGACAATTCCGAGCTCGTCGGTGTTATTGCCGACGACAAGGGACTGCTTGCGCTGGCAGAGGTTGCGAAAACGTTTGGGTTAAGGCCGAAACCCTTCAGGGCGAATTCCACCGTCATCCTTGATGCGATCAACAGGTTCTACGGCCAAATGGGATCTGCAGAAGAGGTTATGGATACGATTTCGGGCGAGGATCTTTCGTCGGTAGCAACGGAATTCGAAGCGCCGAAGGACCTGCTTGAGTTGACCGAAGAGGCTCCTATAATTCGTCTCCTGAACGCGCTGCTCCTCCAGGCCGTGAAAGAACGGGCAAGCGATATCCACATCGAGCCTTACGAAAAAGAACTCGATGTGAGATTGCGGATCGACGGAATTCTGCATAGAGTATTGACACCGCCGAAAATAGTTCAGGAGGCTTTGATAAGCAGGGTGAAGATTATGTCGAATCTCGATATCGCTGAAAAAAGACTGCCGCAGGACGGCAGGATACGACTTCTTCTCGGCGGAAGAGATATCGATATCAGAGTATCGATCGTCCCAACGTCTCACGGCGAGCGGGCTGTTCTGAGACTTCTTGACAGGCGTCAGGGACTGCTCGGTCTCTGGGAAGTTGGATTCAGTAAAGATGACGAAACAAGAATGGAAGAGCACCTCAGACGGCCCGACGGGATTATCCTGGTCACCGGGCCTACGGGTAGCGGAAAGACGACGACGCTGTATGCGGCATTGAACAGGATCCATACGGAAGAAAAGAACATCATAACAGTCGAGGACCCCATCGAATATCAGTTGAAAGGCATCGGACAGATCCATGTGAACCCCAGAATCGGTCTCACATTTGCTTCGGGACTCAGGTCTATTCTGAGGCAGGACCCTGATGTGATCATGGTCGGGGAGATAAGGGATCTGGAGACTGCTGAGATAGCGATGCAGGCGTCGCTGACCGGTCACTTAGTGCTCAGCACTCTCCACACAAATGACGCGCCGAGCGCCCTTGTGAGACTTATAGATATGGGAATCGAACCTTTCCTCGTAGCCTCGTCACTGACCCTTGTTCTTGCACAACGGCTCGTGAGGACAATATGCCCTGATTGCAAGACATCGTACAAGGCATCAGACAGCGAGAGGTTATACTTCCAAACTTCCGCCCATCCCTCAACATCCGGCTATGAGAAAGATGGGAGGGATGCTTCCTTTGTCCTTTATAGGGGACGCGGATGCGACAGGTGCAAAGGCAAAGGATATCTTGGAAGGATGGGTATTTTCGAGCTTCTCGAGATCGACAACGAGATACGGCCCATGATTACCGACAGGATGGATTCGCAGAGGATAAAGAACCATGCAATATCTAAGGGCATGAAAACCCTCCGTCAGGACGGGATCGAGAAAGCTCTGCTCGGACACACGACGCTCGAAGAAGTTTTGCGCGTAACGCAAAAGGATTATGCCGATATTTCAGTATAGGGGATACAGGTCCGATGGTTCCGAAGTCGTGGGAACCATCGAGGCGTCGAGTCAGAAAGAAGCAGCGCTCAGGCTGAAAGAGGCAGGACTGTATCCTAAGAATGTTGAGGGGTCTCTCGGCAGGGCGCGATTTCGCGTATTCAGCCGGAACGATGCAGCCCTTCTTCCTCCGGTGACGAGGCAGCTTTCAACTCTGCTTTCCTCCGGCGTTCCGCTCATGGAGGCCCTGAAAACGCTGTCGGACGAGCAGAAAGGCTCCTGGAAAAACATTCTGGTATCAGTAAAGGAACGCGTTGCAGGAGGGTCGAGCCTGTCGAAGGCGTTTGAAGAGTATCCCAAGATTTTTCCCGAATTTTACGTGAATATGGCTTCCGCCGGAGAAGCGAGCGGAAATCTCGACATCGTTCTTTCCCGTCTCGCCGATTTCTTAGAATCGCAGGACCGCCTTAAATCGAAGGTGAGAACATCGATGATCTACCCTGTCTTCATGATCTGCATAAGCTTCATCGTGCTCTCGTTTCTTTTTGCTTTTGTCATGCCGAAGATCACGAGAATATACAAAGATACACAGAGTGCGCTTCCGTTTCTTACAGTCGGACTGATTTGGGTGAGCGAATTTTTTCAACGTTATTGGTGGCTGCTTGCCGGATCACTCATCGGGATGTCATTTTTTTTGCGCAGATTGAGAGAAAAGAAGCCGGAATCCCTCGACAGACTCCTGTTGCGCCTGCCGGGAAACGTCCTCCAGAGTCTTTACTACGGTCGTTTTTCGCGGACATTAGGGTTTCTCCTCGAAGGGGGGCTGCCGGTTTTGAACGCCCTCGAGCTTTCAGCGAAATCCATTGGAAACAAAGTGCTGGAAGCGAATGTCTCGGAATCCGGAAGGCGGGTTGCGGAAGGGGCGCGTCTTTCGGCATCCCTCGTTGGGTTCCCCCCGGTGCTCCTTCAATTGATATCGACCGGTGAGAGAAGCGGCCGGCTCTCTGAGGTTCTTAAGAACGCCGCACGCTCGTATGAAGAGGAATTCTCGCGGCGTGTGGACAAAGCCCTTTCGCTCCTCGAACCTGTTATGATCCTGTGCATGGGGTTTATAGTGGGGCTTATCGTGCTTGCGGTGCTCCTGCCGATATTCCAGTTGAATCAATTGATAAAATGACTGTGAACGGCTATCATCCGAAAAATACACTTGATCAAGAAATGGCAGACACATGCGCAGAAGAACCCCTCGAACGCAGAACTTGCGGCGTCAGGGAGTCAATCGTGATAAATGAAAATGTAGGGGTGTGCGTATTAACAAGCCGCTCACAAAGGTGATGCACGAGGGCTTCTTTCGCGCATATGCCTGCTATGGGCTGCCTCCTGCATTTTTCGAACAGAATTGGAGGAACAATGAAGGATAACAGAGGATTTACTCTGCTGGAAATCATCGTCGTCGTGTTTATTCTCAGTCTCCTTGTGGCGATTGTGGCACCGAAGATTGTCGGCCGTACCGACGATGCGCGGATCGCAGAGGCGAAGGTTCAGATAAAGAATTTTGAGACAGCTCTTAAACTTTATAAGCTCGATAACGGCTCTTATCCGGGCACGGAGCAAGGACTTGAGGCGCTGGTGGAAAAGCCGACCGTCGGGCAGGTGCCGCAAAAATACCGTGAGGGTGGCTATCTCGAACAGAAGAGAATCCCTCTCGACCCATGGAGCAATCCTTATCTCTACATATCTCCGGGAGCATACGGTGATTTTGATATCATGAGTTATGGAGCCGACGGGAAGGAAGGCGGAGAAGGGAAGGATGCCGATATCAAAAGCTGGGACATGCAGTAGCGCCGGCTTTTCCCTCATCGAGCTGATTGTCGTTATGTTCATGCTGTCGCTCGTCCTTTCGGTCGTTCTGCCGACTTTTGCCGGATTCGGCGAGGGCAAACTGAAGGCGGAAGCGCGGGAGATAGCTTCGATCCTGAGATATGTTCAGGACAGCTCGGCGTCAAGAAAACAGACATTTCTTGTGAAATTTGATTTCGAGAAGAATGTTGTATCCTGGAAAGAGCCCGAGGGCAACAAAGCAAGGGAGTTTGTGGATCTGACCGGAGTTGAATTGCAGTCGAAAGGCCTTGTCTCGAAGGGCGAATTGATCCTTTTCTTCGAGCCGCTCGGTATTCGAGAAAATGTAACTGTTTATATGCAAAGAGACTCAAAGTCGATGGAGATTATTCTGCACCATCTGAGCGGGAAAGTCGAAATAAAAAGTGTGGACGAAGGATGAGGCGGAGGCAAGGCTTCACACTTCTTGAGGTGTTGATCGCACTGGCTATTGTGGGCAGCCTTCTTGTCACGCTGATTTATACCGTCAACTACCAGTCAGGACTCGTCGGAAGACAAGAAACGATCACGACGGCAACCCTCCTCGCAAAAAGTAAGATGGCAGACATGGAGAAGAATCCCGAAGTCAAGAAAGGAGTCTTTGAAACACCCTATGAGAATTATACCTATGAGACGATGGTGAAGAATTCGCCCTATATCGGCGTGTCGGAGGTTATCGTCGCCGTGAAGGCAGATGGAGAACAGGTGAAGCTGAATGAATTCATCGTCCGGTAATTCAAAAAGCAAAGCCGGCTTTACTCTCCTGGAAGTGATCATCTCCATCGCTATCCTATCCGTGATCCTAGCGGCGATATACAGCACATTTTTTCTGAGTCATCAGGCAATGGAGGGCATGGATGAATCTCTGACGAAGATTCAGGAGGCGCGGCGAGCTGTCGACATACTCCGGTGCGAGATCGAAGCTGCCTACTATCGAGAAGTAGAAAGTAACACTCTTTTCAAAATAGAAGATAGAGACATGTACGGGAAGCAGGCAACACAGCTCAGTTTTACAGCGTTCTCCACCTTGCGACCAGGCCTTTCGAAAATCTCGTATTATGTCGAAAAGGAAGAAGACAGACTGACCCTTTTAAAGAAAGTGGAATCGTCCCATGGCAAGGAGGAATCGGAAGGGGTCGATATTATTGAAGATATTGATGCCTTCAGTATAGAGGCAAAATATAACGATGCCTGGGTGAAGACATGGGATGCAGCCATCAACAAGTCTACGCCGGACGAAATACGGATTGGCCTGACGATGACGATCAAGGGGCACAAGGTTGCGCTGAGCGACATCGCAAAACCCAGGATAGGGAAACAGATATGATGATGGATGAGGGCCTCCATAACCAGGACGGCATGGCATTGATCATCACTCTTCTTGTCCTGGCTTTACTGACGGCAATGGTGGTCGAGTTTTCATACGCCGTCTACACAGGCACGAGCAACCTTTATAACTGGAGGGACTCGCAGCGGCTGTCTCTCATGGCAAAGTCCGGAGTAAATGTGTCTGCCCGGTTATTGAAGGAACTTAAGGATTTGGAAGCTTATAAGACAAAGAGTCGGATAGAAATGCCCGTTGAGAATCCTTTTGAGGATTTTCAGGGGACCGTGACGGTGAGGATAGAAGATGAAGAAGCGAAGTTCAACGTTAACACTATTCTTGCTCCGAACGGCGAGAAAAAGACGTACAAAGCTTTCGGCAGGCTTCTGGAAATACTTGATCTCGATCCAAAAATTGCCGATAGAATTGCAGATTGGATTGTTGAGAAACGTCGATCTCCCGTGTCGGCGTCGGCTGAAGTGAAGACCGTCGGGCTGACAAGTGTCGACGAGTTGCTTCTCATTCCTGATATAAGCGGGGAAGCCTATGATAAATTGTTGCCGTATATCACAGCCCTGCCAAAGAATGACCTTGAGATAAATATCAATACCGCTGATATTGCCGTTCTGATGTGTGTGGCAGAGAGGATTTCAGAGGGGCAAGCCAAGCAGATAATCGCTCGGAGGGAAATAGCTCCCTTGACCAGCCAATCCTTTTTTGAAATTACGGACACATTGCCTGA
>JBFLXP010000061.1:0-11764 GCA_040757315.1 Nitrospirota bacterium | reverse complement strand
CCCAGGAGTGTCGATCAGGGTTACAACCGGCAGCTTGAATCTCTCCGCGAGCTTCATCACTCTGAGTGCCTTTCGGTACCCCTCCGGTTGAGGTTGTCCGAAATTCCGGCATATCCTCTCCTTCGTGCCCCGGCCTTTCTGGTGACCCACAAGAGCTACAGGCACGGTGTCGATCTTGCCGACACCGGAGACGACGGCAGGATCGTCGGAAAACCTTCTGTCGCCGTGCAGCTCTATAAAATCCGTCATAAAAAGGCTTATGTAGTCCAATGTGTACGGTCTGTCCGGATGCCGGGCTATCAGTGTTTTCTGCCAGGGGGTAAGGGAAGAAAAAATCTCCGAGCGGAGGTTCCTGACCTTTTCGTCAAGCTTTCTCATCTCCCTGGATATATCGATGTCCTTGCCGTCGGACGCCCGTTTAAGCTCCTCAATTTTCAGTTCGAGCTCTTCCAGCGGTCGTTCGAATTCGAGATAATATCTAATCATATGAAGGTCACCGAGCCCTTACCGGCAAGAACTTCAATTTTGTTGATTATATCGTCGTCATCCGCTATCGTCATTTCGGTTGCTATCAGCGTTTCGACTCCCCTATTGATGATTCTCAAATACAAAGGATAGGCTCCTCTATTATACGACATAAGCAGAGCCTTGAGCGTTTTCAGACACATGCCGTCGGGCAGAGGGAGACGGAGGATTATCTCGGCCTTGTGCGTTTCCGGTTGCTCAGCCGCATCCAGCCGTGAAATGGCTTGTGCGATGATCTTCACCCCCTTCTCCGTCTTGTCCAGAGTCCCCTTGACGAGCAGGGGTGTCTCTTTCTGCAGGACCGCGAGGCTGCTTCTGTACAGTTCGGGGAAAACGATAACGTCGACGCTGCTCACCGAATCTTCAATCGTGCAATATGCCATCATCTCTGCTTTAGCCTTTGTCTGAATCTTCTTGACGGCCGTCACAATTCCGCCGATCCCGACTTCGACGCCGTCGGGCATGTCGTCCAACTCGGAAATCTTTTTCGTGCCGAATCTCTTGAGCCGGTCTTCGTATTTCGTCAGCGGGTGTCCGGTGATGTAGAAGCCGAGAGCTTCCTTTTCGTATTTCAGGATTTCTTCCGCGCTCCACGCCGTGCCGCTTCCGGCGGACTCCTCCCGGGAATCGCCGAAAATATTCTGCTGGCCCATGGCCCGTGCCGAATATGCCTTTGAGCTTCCGTTGAGAACCCGATTGATGAAATCCATCGCCTGCGGCCGCACGATGCCGAGGGAGTCGAACGCCCCTGCCTTGACGAGGCTCTCCAGAACCTTTTTATTCACCTTTCTTTGGTCCACCCGTTCGAGAAGATTTCCGACAGAAGTGTAGGGACCTTCTGTTCCGCGTGATTCGATGATGGATTCCAGGGCGGCGGCGCCTACTCCCTTCACCGCCTCGAGTCCGAAGCGTATGGACTTGCCGATCACCTTGAATTCTTTCCCCGACAGATTGATATCTGGAGGGAGAATTTCGATCCCCATTTCACGGCATCCGGCTATGGATTTGACTATTTTGTCCGTATGGTCCATGTCCGCGCTCAGCGTGGCCGCCATAAACTCCACGGGGAAGTGGGCTTTAAGGTAGGCGGTCTGATAAGTGACGTAGGCGTACGCGGCGGAGTGCGATTTATTGAAACCGTATTCGGCGAAGTGCTCCATAAGATTGAAGATTCTCAAAGCCTTCTTTTCCGGTATCTTGTTGGACTTGGCGCCCCCGATGAAGACCTCCTTCAGCTTCTCCATTTCTTCCGGCTTCTTTTTCCCCATAGCCTTTCGGAGGATATCGGCTTGGCCCATGCTGAAATTCGCGAGCTTGTTGGCTATCCTCATCACCTGCTCTTGATACAGAATAACCCCGTAAGTCTCATCGAGAATCTCTTTCAGTTGGGGGAGTTCATATTTGACGGGGATAAGGCCTTTTTTCCTTTTAATGAACTCGTCGAGCATTCCGCTTCCCATCGGTCCCGGCCTGTACAGCGCAACGATGGCAATGAGGTCTTCAAACCTGTTCGGACCCATTTTGACAAGCAGGTCCCTCATCCCGGGGCTCTCAAGCTGGAATATTCCTGTTGTATTTCCGGTCCCGAGGAGTTTGTACGTTTCGCCGTCGTCAAAGGAGATGTCCTTCAGCGACAACTCTTTCCCATTTTCACTAATGTATTGGAGCGTCTTGTCTATAACAGTGAGCGTCTTCAGACCAAGAAAATCGAACTTCAGAAGACCGATCTTCTCAATGGACACCATGTCGAATTGTGTGACGACACTCTCGTCCGACGGGTTCTTGTAGAGGGGCACATAGTCGGTGAGCGGGGTCGGCGATATCACGACGCCGGCCGCATGGGTGGATGCGTGTCTGCAAAGGCCCTCGAGCCTCACGGCCACGTCTATTAATTCCTGCACTCTCTGGTTTTTGTCGTAGAGAGCTTTGAGCTGAGGCTCGGCTTGCAACGCCCCTTCGATGGTTATATTCAGAGTATTCGGCACAAGCTTCGCTATTTTGTCCACCTCGCCGTACGGCATGTCCAGTGCCCTGCCCACATCCCGTATGGCCGCTTTTGCAGCCATCGTGCCGAAGGTGATGATCTGGGCGACATGATCCTTGCCGTACCTTTCCGCAACGTAGGAAATGACTTCGGCACGTCTGTCCTTGCAGAAATCCACATCTATGTCCGGCATGCTTATGCGCTCGGGATTGAGGAAACGCTCGAAGAGGAGATTATACCGGACCGGTTCGATATCGGTAATTCCAACGCAATAAGAAACAAGGCTGCCGGCGGCAGACCCCCGTCCAGGGCCGACGGGGATGCCCATTTTCTTGGCGTAACTGATGAAATCCCAGACGATAAGGAAGTACGACGCGTACCCCATCTTCCTTATCGTGTCGAGTTCCATTCTGAGCCGGTCCTTATAGACGGAAGGGGGGTTCGGTCCCATCCGCGCAGCCAGGCCTTCTTCCGCGAGCCGTCCAAGAACAGCATCTGCGGATTGCCCGTTCTTCAGGTCGAATACAGGCAGAAGGCTTGCTCCAAGGGCAAACTCCACATTGCATCTCTCGGCGATGGCCCTCGTGTTCATCACTGCTTCAGGGATATCACGGAATGCTTGCTTCATTTCTTCCGGAGATTTGAAATATAGGCTCTCGGTATTGAAACGGAGGCGACTCTTGTCGTTCACCGTCTTCCCCGTCTGTATGCAGAGCAGGATATCATGGGCCTTCGCGTCATCGCGCCTCATGTAGTGGCAGTCGTTCGTCGCTACAATGTCTATATGCAATTCTTTCGACAAATCCAGGAGACTCTTGTTCACTTCCTCTTGATCGGCTATCCCGTTATCCTGAAGTTCTATGAAAAAATTGTCCGGTCCAAGGATGTGCTTGTATTCCAAAGCTTTTTCTCTTGCTTTGTCGGTCATTCCTCTATGAAGGTAAAAGGGGATTTCACCTTTCAGGCAGGAGGTAAGAGCGATCAACCCGCCGCTATATTGCTCGAGAAGTTGCAGATCTATTCTCGGCCTGTAATAGAATCCTTCCATATAGGCCTTCGTAACCAGCGTCACAAGATTCTTGTAGCCGTTATTGTCCTTCGCAAGGAGAACGAGATGAAACGCCGCGCCTTCACCGTCTCCGCCTCCCTGCTTCCTATCGAAACGGCTTCCGGGCGCCACGTACACCTCGCACCCGATAATCGGCTTTATGCCCGCTTTCGCAGCCAGACGGTAAAACTCGATGCCCCCGAAGAGATTGCCGTGATCGGTAATGGCAACGGCAGGCATTCTGAACGCGGATGCCTGCTCGATCAGTTCCTTTATCCGTATTGCGCCGTCAAGCAGGCTGTATTCAGTATGCACGTGGAGGGGGACATAATCAGCATGCTGATGCATAATAAAAAATATTACCTGCACGCAGAGCTTCAAGTCAATCGAACCCGCAAGCTTTCAGTTACGGGCAGCAGCAATCTGTTAAGTAATTCCTCCCCTTTTTCAAGGGGAGGTTGGAGGGGTTTGGAAGAAACGTGATCAACAACCTCCCCATCCCCTCCTTATCAAGGAGGGGATTTAACCCGTAACTGAAGATTACTGCCCATCAGGGTTCTTCCCGTTCTTTTGACAGGCATTTCTCCCGAAGGGTATAATTTTTGAATGAAGTTCAAGTTAATTATTATCCTCGCCGTGGTTTCCATAATCATAGGGGTCTCGGCGGGCAGCTATCTCGCGGTCAGCGCCGGCATTCCGTCCATAGAAGAAATAAAGGAGTATAATCCGAACGCCGGGACAAAGATTTACTCCGATGACGGCGCTTTGATAGGCGAGCTCAAGGCTGTCAAAGGCATTTTTGTGCCGCTGCGTTCAGTCCCGTCACATATGATACAGGCTGTGGTGGCTGTTGAGGATTCTCGATTCTGGAAACACAAGGGCATCGACTATATCGCCATCGCGAGAGCCCTGGTGAAGGATATAATTTATCTCGGGCTGAAAGAGGGTGGAAGCACCATTACTCAGCAGCTTGCGAAGATTGTTTTTCTGACCCCGGAGAAAACGATCAAGCGAAAGCTGCGTGAAGCGGCACTGGCGGTGAAAATAGAAAAAAATCTCTCAAAGAACGAGATTCTCGAACTCTACCTTAACAGGGTTTATTTCGGGCACGGCGCGTACGGAGTGGAAATGGCATCACGGGTGTATTTCGGGAAATCGGTCAGGGATATATCCCTCGCTGAAGCCGCCCTCCTTGCAGGCTTGATTAAGGCGCCGACTTATTTTTCCCCCTTCAACGATCTCACTAAAGCCAAGGAGAGACAGCAGACCGTTCTTTCCCGTATGGAGTCGGAGGGGTATATCAAGGAGCCCGAAAAGAACACGGCTCAAAAACACCCCATCTACCTTTCAAGCATGAGAAAGGGGATAGAGGCAAACAATTATTTCATTGAATATGTCCGAAAATATCTCGAGGAGAAATATGGAGAAGAGACGGTCTATAAGGGAAACCTGAGAGTGTATACGACTCTCAACAGGCGCGCCCAGGATCATGCAGCGAGAGCCCTTCAGGACGGTTTAAGGGAACTTGACAAGAGAAGGGGTTGGCGCGGGCCGATTGAGCACAGGAAGGATTTTGACCTCGACGAGGAAATGAAGACGAAAGAATTTCAGACACCTCTTGTCGCAAGCCCCGGGGAGATATCAGCCGGCCTTGTCCTCGTCGTAGGCAATAAAGAGGCCGTGATCAAAACCCGCGGCATAATCGGCAAGCTTGCTGTCGAGGACGGCAGATGGGCTGCGAGAGTCCTTGACCGAAAAGGCAAGGCTACCATGTTGAAGGATTTTGCGCTGCCTCAAATTCTGAAACCCGGCGATATTGTGAGAGTGAGCATCAAGAAGGTCCAGGGGAAAAATGTACAGTTCCGGCTCGATCAGGACCCCGAGGTCGAGGGGGCGCTGGTTGCGTTGGAACACGATACCGGATACATTAGAGCACTAGTCGGCGGCTATGATTTTGTACGGAGCGATTATAACAGAGCCTTGTATGCAAAAAGACAGCCGGGTTCCGCTTTCAAGCCGGTTATTTATGCTGCCGCGCTTGATCATGATTTCACGCCGGCCAGCATACTCGTGGATGAGCCTGTCACTTATCCGGGGGGGCCCGGCGGCGACTGGAAACCCCAGAACGCGGATCATAATTTCTACGGCCCCACCACCCTTCGCGAAGCGTTGACTTATTCGAGAAATGTGGTTACAGTAAAGCTGGTTGACGCCGTCGGGATCGATAACGTTCTGGAGTTCGCACGGACCTTGGGTATCCAGAGTGCCATGCCGAGAGATCTCACACTGGCGCTCGGTTCGCTGACTGTATCCCCTCTCGATATAGCTCTATGTTACAGCGTCTTTGCAAACGGCGGCATGAAAATAAAACCGATTGCGATCAAATACATCGCCGACGGGCGGGGACGGATTATCGAGAGCAATGATCCCGAAGCTGAAGAAGTAATCAGCCCTCAGACTTCTTTTCTGACGACGTCACTGCTGGAAGACGTTGTGCAGCACGGCACCGGATGGAGGGCAAAAGCACTCGGCAGACCTGTCGCAGGCAAGACGGGCACGACGAATGATTACAAAGACGCGTGGTTTGTGGGATATTCTGCGACTCTCGCTGCTTCTGTCTGGGTCGGTTTTGATGACGTGAGGTCGCTCGGCCCGTACGAGACCGGGGGACGTGCCGCTGCCCCGATCTGGGTGAATTTTATGAAAAATGTAGTGACAGGCGAGCCTGAAGAATTCACTGTTCCAGAAGGCATCCTTACCCGCATTATCGACCCTGCAACCGGTCTGTTGTCACGGGACGAGTCGGCAGGGCTCAGGGAATATTTCAAGGAGGGTACCGAACCGAAACAGTTCGCGCCCTCGCTGTCTCCACGCAAAATGTGGGAACCGGGATCAAACCTTAACTATGATTAGCCCACATTATTCATGAATTTTTGCACGCGAGGAGAGCAGATGCGGCATTGGATCCGATATCGGAAGCGAGAATCAGCGATGAATGCCGTATCTGCTCTGCTTCTGCTTGCATTTCTGAATAATCCGGGGTAGGGAGGTGTATGATGAGCAGTTCCGGGAGCAAATGGATGGTCTGGTTTTTGCTTGCTGTTCTCTTCCTTTTTTCATTTTCCGTCATTGCTGCAGCCGACGAGACTTCTTACGACAAGGGGACCGCCGCATACAAGAAAAAAGATTTCAACAAAGCCGTGGAGTATCTTGAACAGTATGTCGGCCAAAAGCCGGACCCTCATGCGTATTATCTTCTGGGCTACGCCCACTACAAACTGAAGAATCACGCCGAGTCGGCAAAGTATTTCAAGCAGGCGTATGTCATCGATCCGAACCTTTCTCCTCAGGCGCTGAAGTAACGGAATTCGCGGTTGCGGGTTGAATCCCATCCTTGGCAAGGAGGGATGGGATGGGGAGATCATTGATATTTTCTCCCAGATCCCTCCAAACTCCCTTTGCAAGGCGGATTCTATGCCCATAACTGAAAAGCCTGTGAAAGCCCGCAACCCTTCAGTGAAGGTGTCACGGTTCGACATCCGTCCTACGTATTGACGGATCACCATGACATTTGTGATCCTGCGCCTGTCGAAGGAGGCGACGGGCAGATTTCCTGTCTCGATGCCCACTCCCTGCTTAAGGGTTGCAGAAAGTTCCTTTTTTCTGTTGACTTTTCGGAAATCCTTTATGTAAGATAACTGCGATTTTTTAATCCCCCGAGGAGGTCTATTATGGAAGAAGTTCTGTTGATGGACATGTTTATCAGCCCGGAGAAGGTTCCCCATAACGTCACTTACGGCATTCTTGCATCGGTCATCCTGATAGGCGTTGCTTTGGCTGTAAAGGGGTCGTTGCGCCTCGTTCCCAGAGGTCTCCAGAATTTTCTCGAAATGATCGTCGAGGCGATTTGGAAACTCGTGGACGAAAATATCGGTCATCATTGGGGCAAACAACTGTTCCCCCTCATTTGTACTCTATTCTCATTTATACTTGTCTGCAATTTCATGGGCCTTGTGCCCGGTTTTGCTTCAGCAACATCCAACGTCAATACAAACGCGGCAATGGCAATACCCGTATTTCTGGCTACGCATTTTTACGGTATCAGAGTTCATGGCGCTCACTATATCAACCACTTCCTCGGACCGATGCGCTCTTTGGCGGCTCTGCCTCTTATGATACTCATGTTCTTTGTGGAATTCATCGGGCATATTGCCCGTCCGGTAACACTTACGGTCCGGTTGTTCGGAAATATGACCGGAAAGCATATCATCCTCATCGTCCTCGGGATCATTTCTCCGTGGATAGTGCCGACAGCCATTCTGGGGCTCGGCGTCCTGGTGAGTGTGGTCCAGGCTTTTGTGTTTGCGCTTTTAAGCACGCTTTATCTCGCCGGTGCGGTTGAACACGCACATTAATTCCAAACTTTGAGAAAGGAGGAAATTGAGTAATGAAAAAAGCATCTGTCGTAATTCTTCTTGCACTCACTGCACTATGGATTATGGCGCCGTTGTGTTTTGCCGAGGAGGCTGCTGCCGCGGAAGCCGGAAAAACCTCTAACATCCTCTATTACGCGCTCGCAGCCCTTGGCTGTGGTCTCGGAATCGGTCTCGCAGCCCTTGGAACCGGTATCGGTCAGGGTATCGGTCTCGGCGGCGCTTGCGAAGGTGTCGCCAGGAACCCGGGCGCGTCCGGAAAGATCACAACCACCCTCATCATCGGTCTCGCGATGATCGAGTCTCTCGCGATCTACGCTCTCGTCGTCGTCCTGATCCTCATCTTCGTTAACCCGTTCGGCAAACTTCTTCAGTAGACATAGAGAGAACAAAAAGGGCAGGGTTTTCACCCTGCCCTTTTTTACGCCCGGATACTCTCATTTCGGCCTCAATCAGTTCCTTCCGAACAGTTTGCCCGCAATGAGGTGCTTGGTTACGTAGGCGATCAAGTCCTTGTGCCAGTCAAAATGCGTCTTTCTCAACATCGGCAGAATCCCGTCTTTCTTCGCAAGGTCGATCAGCATGTCGATCTGACGGTCGGAAAGGCGTGAGAAAACCGTTCTGATATACGTTCCCGCTTTCAGTTCAGGGTCGATTTTCCTCTTCCATTGGATCTCATATTCCCGGAATACCCTTTCACTGTAATCGCTTGTCCTGAAAGCTTTTTTGATGGTCTCTGCACCAATCTCCGCACAGAGAAGCCCGAAGTAGATTCCCCCACCCGTTGTGCTTTTCACCTGACCTGCAGCCTCTCCGACAATGATGTATCTTTCGCCGAAACTCCTGGCAATAGGCTTCATCGGTATCGGGCTGCACCGCACCTGATTGTCGCATGAGCGAACTCTGCGAGCGACAAGAGGGTGCCGAAGCAATTTCTTAAACCATGCCAGGGGATCGTTCTTTGTCATAAGCCCGATTTTTGCGCATCCGGAGGTCGTCGGCACTACCCAGCCGAAGGAGCCGGGGGAGACATCTTTCCCCAGATAGACCTCAATGTCATGCACATCGTCCATGGATATATCCGACTGGATGCCGTAAAGGTACTTGATCGGCTGCGTCTTAATTCCCTTGAGGGCACTGAGTTCGAAGCCGGTGGCACTCACCGCCACTTTTGCCCTGAACGACCTTGCCGTTCCGTCCTGTATCACACTTATCCCGCAGCCGCCCGGATCAAATTCTATCCCTGTGACCCTTGCGTTCAGGAAAGTCGAGACACCCTCCCCGACGGCCTTCTCGTTCATATGCCCGTCGAAAAGTCTCCGGTCCACGACAAATGCGAGCGGCGAGCCGGATTGGTACCGCAGACAATCTCCGGACGGTGATATAGCCCTTATCGAATCAACCGTTTTCAGAACTATGCCATCCGGGAGACCGCATTTCTTCAGGCATGCCGGGCTGATGATACCGGTGCAGTTGATATTTCTGCCGACAGCGGAATTCTTCTCAAAAATACATACCCGGAAGCCTTCCCGAGCCAGCAAATACGCCGTAAAACTGCCGACCGGTCCGGCCCCTATGACAGCAGCATCATACACGTTTTTGTCCGTCATTGTTGTTCCGGGTCAGTGAACAATAAAGACATGCCTTTATTTTTAACATCATCGCTTCTTTTTTTGCAACAATCAACTTACAGTTTGTCAACTTACAATTGCATAAGAATTGCGAGCCCCGAAAGGGAGGGCGGCACAATAGGGGCAACTTATCATCCAATCTTGTCGAATTCCTGTTTGAAGTATCCTGCCGTACGTTCATCGAAGACGCAGAATTCAATCTCCAGAAGGCTTCCCCCGGGATTCTTCTTTATATAATTCAATGCCTCATCAACCAGTATATTCGCGCATCTCTCCTTAGGGAAACCAAAGATACCCGAACTTATCGCAGGAATGGATATGCTCTTCAACCCTTTCACGTCTGCAATGCTGAGGCTGCTCGACACAGCGCTTCGGAGTTTGTGGTCTTCGTCTCCTTCGCCCATTCTGGGGCCGACTGCATGGATGACGTGTTTTGCAGGCAGTTTGCCCGCGCCGGTGATTACGGCACTCCCCACCGGCACAAACCCTATCTTGTCGCTTTCCTCCTGAATGACATGGCCGCCTCTTCTGACGATTGCGCCCGCGACGCCTCCTCCGTGCTGAAGATAGGAATTGGCGGCGTTCACGATCGCATCCACATTCCTTTCCGTTATGTCTCCCTGAACAAGGCGCAGAATCTTGCCTCCGATCTTATGCTCGCTGATGATCTTCATAATTTCCTCCTTGCTTCGGAATTTAATGAAAGACAGCGTGATCCAGGGTATTGGATTTACCTTTTTCTGTGATAAAATAATATTGTTAAAAACTATAGCATAAATAACACCGGAGGACATAGATACCAGCTCTATACGGAAATCTCACAGGACTCAAGGCAAGTTACCTCAACGCACTCGAAAGGATTTACAGGAGAAGGGTTGTTCGTGAAGTAGTCACCCCCGAACTTGCGCGCTTCCTCACCGAAATCTCTTCAGAACTCAATAGGCAGATCGGCGTCCTGATCGAGCGCTCCGGAGGAATCACCCATGTGATTGTGGGTGATGCGAAAGGGATATTCATCCCCGAACTGGAGGAGTATCCGCTCGGAAGGAAGGCTCTCCGCGGCCTCAGACTAATCCACACTCATCTCAACGAGGAGCCCATCACGCAGGACGACCTGACCGACCTTGCCCTCCTCAGGTTCGACCTAATAGCTGCAGTCGGGGTGAGAAACGGACTGCCGGGCAATCTTCTTATCGCTCATCTGATGCCTGCGGGAGATAAACCTTTCGAGATTGTGCATTATGAGGATTTTCATTCCTGCGCCGTCGATTTCCTCTCTTTCGTCGGTTCCCTCGAAGAAGAAATGCAGCGCCACCGGACCTTCAGTCCCGACGACAAACGGGAGAAGGCGATTCTTGTGAGTGTATCGACGCGGCCAAGGTTCGAACAGGAAGACTCGATGGAAGAACTGAAGGATCTTGCCCGGTCGAGCGACATTCTTGTACTCGATACGGCGATACAGCGACCGAAGGATATAAATCCCAGATATCTTATGGGGGAAGGCAAGATCAAGGACCTCGTTATCACCGCGTTGAGCAAGGGAGCCACCCTCCTCGTGTTCAACCAGGAGTTGAGCCCGTCGCAGGTGAAGGCCATCACCGACCTGACGGAACTGAAAGTAATCGACCGCTCGCAGCTTATCCTCGACATTTTTGCAAGTCGCGCGCACAGCCGGGACGGAAAGGTCCAGGTCGAACTTGCGCAGCTCAAATATAGACTCCCGAGACTCGCCGGCAAAGGCACTGCCATGTCCCGTCTCATGGGAGGAATTGGCGGAAGAGGCCCGGGTGAAATGAAGCTCGAAATGGACAGGAGGCGCGTACGCGACAGGATCGCTATTCTCGACAAGGAGTTGAGGCACCTCGCCCAAGCCCGGAAACAGAGAAAACACAAACGGGTCGAAAAGGGAATCCCGATCGTTTCGATCATTGGGTACACAAACGCGGGCAAATCGACTCTTCTGAATTCACTTACAAAGAGTTCGGTGTTTGTCGAAGACAAGCTGTTTGCCACGCTCGACACGTCCAGCAGGCGGCTTAGGTTCCCGCGGGAAAGAGAAGTTGTCATAACCGACACCGTCGGCTTTATCCGTGATCTGCCAAAGGATCTCCTGACGGCATTCAAGGCGACCCTTGAAGAACTT
>JBFLXP010000060.1:0-11790 GCA_040757315.1 Nitrospirota bacterium | reverse complement strand
GCTCTAAAGGTCTGTGGTAGACTACCACGTCGATAGGCTGGAGGTGTAAGTGCAGTAATGCATTCAGCTGACCAGTACTAATAGACCGTGCGACTTGACCCATCCTATTTTCCCTCCTGTTGTCAAAGGGAACGGGGGCCTTTTGAAAAAAGGCCCTTTTTGTGCTTTTAAGGAGTAGAGAGAAAAATGAGAGAAAGAGACATATTCGAAGAGATTATTGATATCGGCAAACGAAGGGGAATCCTCACCTATGACGAAATAAATGACGCACTTCCCTCCGAGTTTTTCTCGCCTGACGAAATAGAAGATCTGATGGACATTCTCCAGGACATGGGTGTCAAAGTTGTTGATCATGAAGAGATGCTCCCGCCTGAAGAGGAAATTGAAGAAGAGATAGAAGAATACGAGAAGACGGAAGATCTCGTTCAGGCGTATTTTTATTCGATGGGAGATATTTCTATCCTCACGAAGGACGAAGAGACCGACTTGGCTAAGCGGCTGGAAGAGGGGAAATCAATAATACGGGAGCTGGTCACGACTCTGCCGCTTTACAAAAAACTTGAAATGAGTCAGAACGGGGACGAAGAGGAGTTGGTTCCCGAAGAGGAGCGGACCGATGACGCCCTAATTAAGACGGTAGAAACCATCGAAAGCATGATGAAAGAAGTGGAAGCCGCAGACAGGAGGGCCGGAAAATATGGCTCCCTGAAAGGTCTGAAAAGCATCATAAAAGAGAAGAAGAAGAAGGGCATCGACACGAAAAAACTGGAACTGCTCGCCAAGGAAATCGAAAAGGGATACAGGAAGGTTGAATCGGAAGTCGGCGCCAAGGTTGATGAAATCAGAGCGATGTGGACGCGCATCGAAAAGGCCAAAACACTTATTTCTACAGCAAAGAATGAACTGATAACCCGCAACCTCAGGCTGGTCGTCAATATCGCCAAGAACTACGTTGGAAGAGGGCTGCCGCTTCTCGACTTGATTCAGGAAGGCAACATCGGCCTCATGAAGGCTGTCGACAAATTCAAATATGAAAAAGGGTTCAAATTCAGCACCTATGCAACGTGGTGGATCAGACAGGCGATAACAAGGGCACTGATCGATCAGACAAAGACGATCAGAGTTCCCGTTCATATGATGGAATTCTATAACAGGGTGACAAAAGCGTCACGGGAATTGACCCAGCAACTCGGTAGGGAGCCGACTAATGAAGAAATTGCGCACAAGCTCTTGGTTCCCGTGCGGAAGGTGGAAGAAGTTTTCAGGGCAATTCAGGATCCGATAGCTTTGCAGACGCCCGTGGGCGACGAAGATACCGAACTCGAAGACTTCATCGGAGACAAAAACAGTCCTTCTCCTTATGCCGACGCTGAAAAAACCGAAACGTCTGAGCAGATACAGCAAGTCCTGAAGACGCTCACTCCCAAAGAGGAAATGGTTATCAGGATGCGGTTCGGCATCGGCGCAGACCGGGATCACACCCTCGAAGAAGTGGGAAGACATTTGTCTATCACCAGAGAGCGGGTGAGACAAATAGAAGCAAAGGCGCTGAGGAAGCTGAAGCACCCCAGCAGGCTCAAAGCGCTGAAGAGATTGACCGTTACTCCTACTTAGGTTCAGTCCATAAATTAAGTATTCAAGTAATCCGTCATTCCCCGACTTGATCGGGGAATCCAGTCTTTTCAATGCGTTGTGGATTATCCGGTCAAGCCGGATAATGACAAAGACCTTATGGACAGACTCTACTTAGCCGGCACTAAGGGATCTCCCTTTTCGATCTCCTGTCTGCTGTTTCTTACGACGACGGTTGCGGTCTTTTCCCTCAGGTTTATCACCTGAACGATGCCGTTCTCTACGCGGTGATCACTCTGGATGAGTGTTTCGAAGACATCACCGATCTGGAGTCCGTCTTTTCTTCCCTTGTCGATATAAGCGACGTCATATTCCACACTGATGATATGCGAGTGCTTTGAGGCGACAACGTATCCGCTGATGTCCGGTTTTCTCGGGTGGTCGATGGCCAGAGGCGGCTCCATTTCGTAAAATGTGTCCAGAAGGTCTCCCGTCTCCACTTCCCAATAAGAATCAGTTATTAGGATTTTCGGATCGGCTTCGTCAACGACTTCGGCTATTCCAACCACGTCGATGAGATGTCCGACGAACTTGCCGGTCACGGGATGCTTAACCTTCTCGATCGGTCTGATGATGTAATATTTATCGCCTTTTCTGACCGGCGCCTTCATCTTAACAAAAAAGTAACCCCATTTGCCGAAGATTGTCTCGCCGCCCGGGGAATCTGTTATCGTTCCCAGACTGTGAACCGAATCGGCGATGTATCCGCTCGAAATCAGGAAACTCTTGGGGACCAGATATTTGATTTTTTTCGGTTCGATTCTGACCGGTTCTTCCTTCGGCAAAATGGGCTCTGCCAGTGGTTTCACCTCAGGCTCTATCTCCGGAGGAGCAACTTCCTTCTGAAGGAGATAGAGCGGTATTCTAATCTTCTGGCCCGGATATATCCTGTCCGGGTTCGCGATCTGCGGATTCTCCTTCCATACCTTGGGCCAGAGGAAGGGATCGTTGAGTTCTTTATTCGAAATGTCCCAGAGCGTGTCCCCTTTCTGTACGGTATATTGCTTGTATTCCTGCTCTTGCGCGGACACGGCAGAGCAAAGGAGGAGAACGATGCAGAACATTACGCTAAAGAATACAGATTTTTTCGGCATGGTATTACTCCTTGTTAAAAGTTTTACTTTACATAAAAATAACGAAGATATTGAAAACTGTCAAGTAATTTCTCTTCTTTCAGGGACAAACTTCTCATATTTTTTTTCATTTTCTGATATATTTTATTTATGAAATATTTAAGACTGCCGATCATTATTCTGTTTCTGGCTCTCTTTTCTGTAACGAACGGCCTGGCTTCGGAAGTCAGAGAATATACGTTGGAAAACGGGCTTAAGGTGATTATCATCGAGGAACACAAGGCGCCCGTCGCAACCTTCCAGGTCTGGTACAGGGTCGGCACCAAGGATGAGCCGGCGGGCAGATCAGGCCTCAGTCATCTTCTCGAACACATGATGTTCAAAGGGACGTCTAAATATGGACCGTCGATGCTGTCGAAGATCATCCAGAAAAACGGCGGGACCGACAATGCTTATACGACGAAAGACTATACTGTCTATTTCGAGCTTCTGTCTTCCGACAGGATAGGAATCTCCGTCGATCTCGAGGCTGACAGGATGCAGAATCTGACGCTTGAACCGAAGGAAGCGCTCTCCGAGCGAAAAGTGGTTATGGAGGAACGGAGGCTCAGATACGAAGACGATCCCCAGAGGTCTCTTCTCGAGGAGGTCATGGCCGCCGCATTCAAAGTGCATCCGTATCAACGGCCGGTCATAGGATGGAGCTCCCATCTTGAACAAATGGACCCCGAGGATCTCTTCAAGTACTATAAAACCTACTACGCGCCTAATAATGCGGTGATTATTGTTGTCGGCGATATATCCGGCGATGCAATGATCAAACACATCCGGGAAGCTTTCGAAGATATTCCCAAGGGTCCGGCGATCGAAGCCATCGGTTCCGCAGAGCCCGAGCAGAGAGGAGAAAGAAGGTTGATCCTGAAGAGAGATGCCGAACTTCCCTATGTGCTCGCTGCATATCATACACCCAGTTTCCCAGACGAAGACAGCTATGCTCTTGACGTGCTGAATGTTATTTTGTCGGGCGGCAAAAGCTCGCGGCTCTATCAGTCTATGGTCTATGAAAAAAAGATCGCCCTTGATGCGGATGCCGACTACGACGGCCTCAGCGAAAATCCATATGTCTTTCTGTTTGATGCCACGGCGGCTCCCGGCAGGGATATAAAGGATGTCGAGGCAGCATTGTTTGAAGAGGTGGACAAGATTAAGGAGGCGCCCCCGTCGGAGCGTGAAATACAGAAGGCGAAGAATCAGATAGAAGCATCGTTTGTCATGGGGCAGGACTCCATTTATCTGCAAGCCATGAAATACGGGATGTTCGAAATGCTGGGCGGATGGGGACTCACCAATACTTATCTCGAAGGCATTCGAAAAGTGAGACCCGAAGATGTGTCGCGTGTTGCCAGGAAATACCTGAGTGAGGACAACAGGACGGTGGGGATTCTGGTGCCGACGAAGAAAGTGAATAGTGAAAAGTGAATAGTGAAAAGTGTAAAAAAAGGATTCTTGCCGGCTTAATAGTAGTTCTTTGCTTTTTTTTGTCTTCTCAGGTCTTTGCTATTGACGTTACAAGAACTGTTCTCCCCAACGGGCTGATTATCCTTCATTCCGAAAACCATAATCTGCCGATCGTCATGGTAACGCTGGTCATTAAGGCGGGACAGGCGCATGAGCCGAAGGACAAGGCAGGGCTCGCCAATCTGACGGCTGAGCTGCTTGCGGAGGGCACGAAGAAACGTTCTTCGAAAGAGATCAGCGAAGAGATAGAATTTATCGCTGCATCACTGGGCGTTTCCGCCGGCAACGATTTAACCACGCTCACTCTCTCTGTTCTGAAAAAAGATGTCCGGAAGGGGATCGAATTGTTCTCCGACGTTCTCCTTAATCCTGCTTTTCCTCCTGAAGAGATCAAGCGCACAAAGGACCTCATCAAGGGATCCCTGAAGCGCCGGGAAGAAGACCCGTCCTTTCTTGCCGACCGGGCATTCAGAAAAGAAGTCTTCGGAGAACATCCATACGCCAGGCTCCTGGAAGGGTCGATAGAGACCATCGAAAACATCTCGAAAGAAGACATCGAGAAATTCTATTCTGCCCGCTTCCTTCCCAACAATGCGATTCTCTCGGTCGCGGGAGATCTTACCAGGGACGAGCTGCACGGGTTGATTCAACAATACATTGGAGACTGGAAAAGGGCGGACCTGCCTGAGAAGGAAGCAGCGATGCCCGAAAGGAAGAAAGAAAGAACGGTCATCAAAATCGAAAAAGACCTTACGCAGGCGAACATTGTGATGGGCAATCTGGGCCTCAGGAGAGAAGACCCGGATTGGTACGCGGTGTCGGTCATGAACTATATTCTCGGCGGCGGCGGATTCTCGTCGCGGCTTATGCTGTCCATACGCGACGAGATGGGGCTTGCTTACGACGTTCACAGCGCTTTTGTTCCGCTGAAGGATGCGGGGTATTACGAGATCGGCCTTCAGACCAAGAACGAGTCTGCCACTACAGCCATAGATGAAGTATTGAAGCAGATCAACAAAATGATAGCAGAACCTGTTTCGGACGAGGAACTGTCCGAGGCTAAATCATTCCTCACAGGCAGTTTCAGGAGGCGCCTTGACACAAACAGGAAAATAGCGGATTTCTTCGCCATGGTCGAGTTCTATAACCTCGGGCCTGATTACGTAGCAAAGTATTCGGACTATATCAATGCCGTCACGAAGGAAGATGTGCTTCGCGTGGCGCGGAAATATCTCAGCCCGGAACATTATGTGCTCGTCGTTGTCGCCAACCAGGAAAAAACGAAACTGAAGTAGCCGATCGTTGCATAAAAAAGGGAGATCATCCATCGAAGCCTTTCAAGGCGATGAGATTCGATCAGGGCATGGCGTCGAGAAAACGGGACCTTACTGAAAGTGCCATCCTGGTTTCGTATTTCCGATGTGGCTTCCGATGCCATAACGTACCCCGACATATGTCGGGGAAGGCTTTTCGTGCCGTCCTCCCTTCCGGGAGCGTAATTCTTATTCGACTGTAAGGGATCTTTGCCACAACATTTTCTCGCAGCCGCATGCTTGCAACTTTCGCCTGTTTCATGAATAATCATGGTGAACCGTGAACATTCATCAGAAAACAAGCAGGCGGATATTCGCCTTCTGCATCCTCTCTTCCGCATGCTTCCTTCTTCTCCTCCTTTGGAGGCCTGAGGCGATAGAAGAACGAGCCGAAACACTCACGCTCGACTACCGGTTCCACATAAGGAATTTAATTTCTCAGCCGCAATTATCCGGCGAAGTCGCGGTTGTGGCAATAGACGAGAAAAGCCTGAGGGAGTTTGGAAGATGGCCGTGGAACAGGGAATTACAGGCGGAACTCGTGAGGAAGATCCTCGATCTGAACCCCAAGGTTCTTGCGGTCGATATTTTTTTCACAGAAGCTGAGAATGCCCGGGCAGACAAGATGCTCGGGGACGCGTTTGCATCGTCAAAGGAAGAAACCGTCCTCGCATCGGTTTTTTACGTGGAACCCAATCAGAAGACGGAAGAGAAGAGGGATTTACCCGACCATATGCTCGATTCGGCAATCCTGAGAATCGAGAACCTGGATCAGGTCAAGCCTGTCAGGGCGAACGACTTCAAGCCGAACATCCCCGAGATAGCGAGAGACAGTCTCATCGGACACGTTTACCCCTATGCGGACCGTGACGGCAAACTGCGATGGGAGGTCATCTATCTTCAGTACGAAGACGAATTATTTCCGTCTCTTGCGCTCCAGGCGGCCCGCCTGTCCCTCGGTCTGAAACTTGATGAGATCGTCATCGAGGGGAACAGAGGCGTGAGACTCGGAAATATTTTCATCCCCGCCGATCTGAAAGGCAGGCTGCTCATCAACTACTATGGAAAGGAAGGGACATTCAAGCCCATTTCCGCAGCCGACGTCCTGACAGGTAAGATTCGACCCGGCCAGATCGATGGCCGCACAGTCTTTTTGGGCACATCCGCCCTTGCCACGTACGACCTGAAGAACACTCCCTTTTCGGCAAATATGCCCGGAGTTGAGAAGAACGCAACGGTTGCCGAGAATATTCTCACCGGCAATTTTCTGAAAGGAAGCATCGGCTATTTCGAAATAGCGGCGATCATAATCACAGGCATCCTGACAGGTCTTTTTCTTCCGAGGCTTCGCGCGATCAAAGGAGCGCTGCTGTCGTTTGTCCTCTTCTCAGGCTATATCGTTGCAGCCCAACTGCTCTTTTCCTTCATGAATCTCTGGGTGAATCTGCTCTATCCCGTTGCCAACATGATGACCATAGCCGTCTTCGTCACGGTCGCCAAATACTTTTTCGAAGAAAGAAAGGCCGGGGAGATCAGAAAAATGTTTTCAAGCTATGTTTCGCCGAAGATCGTCGAACAGATAATCAACAACCCGGAAAAGGCCAAGCTGGGCGGCGAGAGAAAGACCGTGACGATCCTCTTTTCCGATATCATCGGGTTCACGACCCTTTCGGAAAAAACGCCTCCGGAAGAGGTCGTCGACCTGCTGAACGAATATTTCAGGGAAATGGCGGGCGTTATTTTCAAATGGGACGGCACTCTCGACAAGTTTGTGGGAGACGAGATCATGGCGTTCTGGGGTGCGCCGGTCGATCAGCCGAATCACGCGGAGCTGGCGTTCCGGAGTGCATTGCATATGGTAGCGAGTCTCGAGAAGCTGCACGAGAAATGGAGAAGGGAAGGGAAACCCGTACTCGACTGCGGCATCGGCATCAATACCGGCGAAGTCGTCATCGGCAATATCGGCGCCGAAGGCACCAAGAAAGATTACACGATAATCGGCGACCACGTGAACCTCGGCGCGAGGGTCGAGAAACTGACAAGGAATTTCAACGCGAAGATCGTTATCACCGAATTTACGCTGGAACACCTCAAGCCTCTGCTTGAGAAAAAATCGTTTGGGCATATCGAGCTTAACGAACTCGCTAGAGTAAAGGTGAAGGGTAAGGAACAGGAAGTCAGCATCTTCGAGGTGAAGAATTTGAAGGAGGGGCCTCCGCATCCGGAGTGATCAGCCGGAAAGTGGCGTTTTCCATACCGTGAGAGAATGGACGGTTCGAAAGAACAATATGGGAAGCTGAGCCTGCCCAAAAAAACTAAGAATTAAGTTTCCGTCATTCCCCGACTCGATCGGGGAATCCAGCCTTTTTCAATAGGGATTGGATTATCCTGTCGAGCCGGACAATGACAGAATGGGAATTTTTTAGACAGGCTCTATGTCCCTAATTACTTAATCATTCTGTGACTAATTTGTAACTTCTTCTGTGGTATGTTTCCTTATACTTTCTGTGAGGGGGGTTTTATGAAAGTCAAAGTCTATCATAATGGGGACGACGTTTTTATCGCTTGGAAGCCGAAGGGGTTCATTGTCGGCTGCCGTGGTTTCGCGCTGATGCGTCGACGCAACGGCGTCGAAGAGGTTGTGAGCACCTGGGTGGGGTTCGAGGGTGAGAAGCATCGAGAAGGAGAGCGCAGGGCCTCTATAAACTGGCCCATACAAAAGTATCAGTGGACAGACTATATGGCCAACCCGGGCGACCGGCTGCAGTATCGCGTGCTACCTATGGTCGGGCCGAATAAAGACAGTCTACGCCCGGACTCGATACGAGCCAGCGAGTGGACCGAAGAGATCACGTTGTCGCATGAGGTGACGCCTAAGATTGAGGCCCTCTTCAACAGGGGGATCGTGGCGGCGCAGTGGGTTTCCCGTCGCCTCGGAATTACCGAACGCAGTTCTCAGACAACAAAGCTGCGGACGATAATCAGCACCCCCGGCGACCCTCTGCGAACCTATCTGGCTGGCCCACTCGGGGCCCGGCTCTTCGGGATTCTGGACGCCGCAGCCAAGGAACGTCGCCATATTTATGCGGCCCTCTACGAACTCGACGATGAGCAGCTCGCATCGGTATTGGTGCGCTTCGGCAAAAAGCGGGCACACGTCGTATTGGCAAACGGCAGTGTCAAGAAAAAAGGAGAAGACCAGAACAGCGAGGCTCGTACGGGACTCTCCACCAAGATAGACCTTCACAATCGCATGATATCCCCCCGTGCCCTCGGTCACAATAAGTTTCTGGTGATATGTGACCACGACCATCAGCCTCGCTGGGTGTGGACGGGCAGTCAGAACTGGACTAAGACCGGCCTCTGCACCCAAGCAAATAACTCCGTTTTCATCGACGATCCAACCTTGGCAGAGCAGTTCTACAGGCAATGGGGTCTCCTCAAGGAAGCTGAGAATGAGACCCCCGATGACCTTCGCCGGAGCAATAGTAACCCCCGTGATCAGCACGTAATGCGGACACCGGTACGACTCTGGTTCACGCCTACATTCGGTCTGGTGGACCTCAAAGAAGCCAAGAAAGTAATTTCCGGGACAAAGCGGGCTATCCTGTTTCTTATGTTCAATCCGGGCCCCAAAGATACCCTGCTCAACGAAATCATTGCGACAGCCCGGGCCGGCAGAGGTAAGAAGAGGCTGTATATCGTTGGTGCAATCAATCAGGATCCCAGCACTACGAAGAATCCGGTTGAGCTTTTCCATCCTTATAATTCCGGAAAAGCGGATTTCAATGTTGTGCTGCCGGCGGCCGTGGATGAGATCACCGATTATTGGCAAAAGGAATTGAAAAAGCTTCCGGGGACTTTTGCGATGGTTCATAGCAAGGTGGTGGTTGTCGACCCATTCGGTCCCAAACCCACGGTCATAACCGGCAGCCATAACCTCGGTCCTAAGGCAAGCGGCACCAATGACGAAAATCTGCTCATCATTCGTGATGCGCCGGGCTTGGCCTCAGCTTATGCGACAAATATCATGTCAGTTTACAATCAGTATCGCTGGCGATTCCGCCGGCAGACGCAGCCCAAAAGCAAGAGATGGAAAGGGCTACATGATAATGATCAGTGGCAGAAGGGATACCTGAAGGCGGGCAGTACCGGCCTCAGAGAAATCGATTTTTGGATGGGCGAGTGAATGGGAAATAGGCGAGTGTCCGCACCGGCAAGAAGGTTGATCTGCGGATGAGCCGACTTGCTCAGTGGGCGCGCTGCACCTGTCTATAAATGAAACTGTTCTAAGGTCCGTCATTCGCCGACTTGATCGGGGAATCCAGTCTTTTTCAATGGGGTTTGGATTGTCCGGTCGAGCCGGACAATGACGAACAGGAATTCTCAGACAGGCTCCTACCCTTATCTTTTTTTGTCGATTGACCCGCATGGGGTACTTGAAAGACATCTGTTCATTGGCGGCGATGTTTTCTAATCTACCACAAAAGCAATTGTGGCCAATCCGGTATTCCCATTTCGATGTTCAAAGGCAGATGCAGTCACCTCATAAGAACCCCGCTCATGGATATCCAGAGTCGCGGAAAAGCTGCTTGGCTGGCCCGCGTATTTCAACGGAATTTCCTTTAACAGCTTCCCGTCTTTCCTGATCTGAGCATTCATTATGAAGTTCTTTGTATCCCACATGCCGCCCGGCATGATAGGACACCCTCAAAGAGCCATAATGCTGACTGGGATTACGACCTGGACGGATTCCTTGCCTTCGGGGATTCGGATTTCTTTGCGTGTCTCCTTTATGTCTACAACCAAACCGGACAACTCAGACTGGTTTGTCGATATCCAGCGTTGCCGAAAACTTTGCGGCGCTTTCATCGCCGATGGGCTCCGTCTCTTTCCGGAGATCGTCGTTCATATTAAAGAAGACGACAGCGCCGTCTTCAAATTCCGTTTGAATGATTCCTTGGGTCGGCAACCGCATTCCGTCGCGAAAAAGATAAGGGATTTTCCCAAATCGTTGGCGCCTAATGTGATGATTTTAATACGCGGTTTCATATTCTCACCCCCTTGAGAAAAGAATATTCCGACATTGCCCCGCCGTCAAGGGTGTGGCTGTGCTGCTGAAAATCCCCAAAAAAAGGCAACCACAGATCACAGAGATTATTCTTCGTGATCTCACGTCTCCATCTCTTTAGGTTTCCTTCCGCCGAAGATCGCAAATGGCCCGTACTTGTAGAAGCAATCCACATCCCTGAAGCCGACGGATTTCAATGCGCTCAATTGGCCGCCAAGGGTATCAGGTTTATTATCCTTGTTGTCTTTGTATCTTCGGATAATGTCATCGTAGTAATTACCTTCTATCCCGACACGCTTTTTCTTTTCATCGATCCATTCTCTCCAGAGGGACATATACCATTGCTCCAGGCCATCTGTCGGCGCAAGGACGCAGTCGATATTCACAAAATATCCCTTCGGATAAAGATGGTGAAATATCTTCCTGAAAAGGGCTTTCTTCTCCTTCATTGTCAAATGGTGGATCGCCAGGGAGGAGACTATGAAATCATAATCTCTATCCAGAACTTCCTTCCTCAAGATGTCCTGAAAACTCGCATTAATGAAATGCACTTTCTCAAATTTCTTCAGGCGCTCTTCGGCGGTTTTCAGCATGTGCTGAGACCCGTCGAGCAGTGTGGCTGAAATCGATCCGTCGATCTTCAAAAGTTCGTGAGCAACAACACCGTCTCCGCATCCAAGGTCGAGGACCCGCTTTCTCCTGTTATTCCGCATGAAATGAATGTAGAACGATTTCAGGATATCCCGCATCCTTGCCCGTTCTACGACATAGATATCGGCATTGTCCCTGTATTCCTGCGCAAACCCGGCTTTTGACCAATTCGATCCGTCGAACTCATTCATAAAGTCGTCCTCCTATCCTGATACTTCAGACTTTCTCGTGAGAACCATCCATAGCTTCCCGTCCAATCACCCTCTCCCAAGTCCCATAAGAATCATGAATACAAGAAGGGAGGGCGGCACGAGAAATCTTCCCCGACAGAAGTCGGGATACCTTATGGCATCGGAAGCCACATCTGAATACGAAATGAGGATGTCACTTTCACTGAAGTCCTGTTTTCTCGACCGTGCCCTAATCAAATCTCATCGCCTTGAAAGGCTTTGAGGGATGCCCTCCCTTCTTGCAACGATAGGGTTTCATTCACGCTTCTCAGATCCCATGCCTGCGAGCACTTCGCCGATCC
>JBFLXP010000059.1:0-11890 GCA_040757315.1 Nitrospirota bacterium | reverse complement strand
ATCTCGCTTAATAGCTGATTCAGCGTCTGTTCCCGCTCATCGTGGCCGCCTCCGAGTCCGGCCCCGCGCGTTCTGCCCACGGCATCGATCTCGTCGATAAAGATGATGCTCGGCTGCGATTCCTTGGCTTTCTTGAACATATCACGCACCCGCGAAGCGCCGACACCGACGAACATCTCGATGAATTCCGAGGCGCTGATGCTGAAGAATGGAACGCCCGCTTCACCCGCCACTGCCCGCGCGAGCAGGGTTTTGCCGGTTCCCGGAGGACCGACCAGGAGTACTCCTTTGGGAACCTTCGCCCCGAGCCGTCTGAATTTCGAAGGGTCCTTGAGAAACTCGATCGTCTCCTTGAGTTCTCTTTTTACATTCTCCATCCCTGCAACGTCCTTGAATGTTATACCCATTTTTTTCGCATCGAACAGCTTTGCCTTGCTCGCCCCGAACGTAAACAGTCCTCCGGGGCCCCCCTGTATCTGCTGTGCCCGCCGCATGATAAGGATCCAGACCCCGATGATCAAAACCCACGGCAGAATCCCTATAAGTATCTGCCAGAACACAGAACCCTTTTCTGCAGGCTCCACAGAGATCGCAACATTCTTTTCACGGAGCTGTGAAAGGAGGTCTTCACCCTGAAATGAGGGAAGAAACGTCTGGAATTTCTTTACCGAAACCGGCTTCTGTTCTCCGGGCATCGTCAAGGACATTTCCTTGTTCAGCTCGCCGGACACCTGCAATCCCTTTATGACTACGGACTTGATGTTTCCCGATTGCATCTGTTCCATGAATTGGCTGTAGGTGATCGTATACTGGTCGAATGTTCCGACAGCGAAGAACTGACTCCAGAAATAGACAAAGAGGAAGATAAGGACCACGGCTATGCCCACTCTCCACTGAGGGCTTTTAAGTCTGTCGGATATCGGCGGTTTGTCGTCCGGCATGAATACATTGTATCCAAACTAAGGGAAAAAGTTTAGAGTCCCGCCGGGTTGACCCTATCGCTGCATAAAAGGGAGAGCAGCCCTCAAAGCCTTTCAAGGAGGTGAGATTTGATCATCCCGGATTATTCATGAATTGCGGATTTGCAGAGCAGATGCAGTATCATCGCTCATTCTCGGTCGAAACGACCTCCGAGGTATCCCGATAAGAATCGGGATAAAGCCGCTCCGATACAGCATCTGCTCTGACTGATTAATAAATTTATGAATGATCCGGGTTAGGGCATAGCGTCGAGAAAATGGACTTCACTGAAAGGTCATAGTTTTTCGTGCCGCCCTCCCTTTCCGGGCTCATAATTTTTAATTGTGTTGTAAGGTTGACTCAAGATCTGTTCCTTGGTACATTGTTAATAGCAATCATCGGGAAAGGAGATACACATGGACGAGGATTATAAGAAGATAGCCGGAGCGTTTTTGTTGGGCGGAGTAATAGGGGCATTTGTTGCTCTTCTCTATGCTCCGCAGTCGGGGAGAGAAACCAGAAAGGATATCACAAGAGCCGCGCGGCGCGCTAAAAAGGAGACGGTTCATCTGGTCGAAGACACTATCGACAGCATCAACGATTTTGCCACCGACGTAAAGGACAAAGTCTCGGATCTCATCGACCGGGGAGTCGAGATTTCCGGCAGTGCCAAAAAGGATGTGCTCAGAAACCTTGAACAGGGGCAGAAGGTTATGGAGAAACAAAAGAAAAGGATCGTAGAGGCGCTCGGATTGTAAGGGGAAATATGTGGCGGAGGGGGAGGGATTCGAACCCCCGGTAGAGTTACCCCTACAACGATTTTCAAGACCGTCGCCTTCAACCGCTCGGCCACCCCTCCGTTCGGGAGTAAGTAGAAGCCAGAAGACAGGAAACAGAAAACAGAATACAGCAAAATATTATAACAGAAACAGTATTTGACGAAGTGACTTTCAATGACGCAGCTTGTAAAGGAAGTGGGACCCATCTCAAAATCCCGTCTTCGTCGTACGGTCTTTTTTCGTCATTCTCGCGTAGGCGGGAATCCAGTTCTTCAGGGCTTTTTCCGGATGCCCGCTTTCGCGGGCATGACGACCTTCTTGGCGGACACCGGTTTTGCGATAGGTTTCAACATATTTGACTTTTTGCCGCGCTTCCCTTTTAAATAAAATCTGTTTACAATTAATGGTAGCGAGAGGTGATGATGAATAATTCGGCGCTTCAGTTGATCTTGCAGGCAGGATATGTTGTAAAGGGTGTCATGCTCATCCTTCTTTTCTTTTCGATCGTGTCGTGGGCCATCATTTTTTTCAAGCAGAAATATTTTTCGAGGGCAAACAGGGAATCGGCGGAATTCCTGAGGGCCTACCGGTCGAGCAAGGATTCTAAGAGCCTCTTCCAGACGACTAAGAACTTCACGATAAGCCCTATCGCAAACCTCTTCCGCTCGGTATACACCGATACGATGAAGGAAAAGAGCGAGACCAGGAGACTCCTCAGGAGATATGGCGCTCTCGAATCGGCGAAGCTCGAAAAGTATCTGAATTTTCTCGCCACCACCGGCTCCACGACGCCCTTTATCGGCCTCTTCGGCACCGTCTGGGGAATCATGAATTCCTTCAGGAACATCGGATCTGCAGGCGCGGCTTCCCTCGCTGTCGTCGCACCGGGCATCGCGGAATCGCTCATAGCCACGGCTGCGGGCCTCGCCGCCGCCATCCCCGCAGTCATAGCATACAACTACTATCTGAGTATGGCGCGAAGGATGATCATTGAGATGGAGGATTTCTCGGAGGAACTGCTCGACTTCTTCACAAAGGAAGGCGCATGAAGTTCAGCAAGGAAAGGGAAGTCCTGTCGGAGATAAACGTCACTCCCTTTGTTGACGTCATGCTGGTCCTGCTCGTACTCTTTATGGTGACAGCGCCTCTCCTCCAGCAAGGGATCGATGTGAATCTCCCTAAGGCAAAGGGAAAGGACCTTCCACCCGAAGAAAGAATTACCCTCGTGGTCAAGAGAGACGGAATCGTCTATATGAACGACAACCCCGTCTCTATTGAAGAGATGGCGCAGAAACTCAAGGCAATCAGCAAGCTGAACCCGAGTGTCTTCTTAAAAGCGGACAAGGATGTGCCTTACGGTTTGGTAGTTGAGGTCATGGGTGAGATCAAGGAGGCCGGGATAGAAAAGCTCGGCATGATAACGGAGCCGAAGATCAGCCTTCGATGAGGGAACCGAGCCTCCAGAGAACGGCCGCCTTCTCGTTCGCCGCACATGTCACAGCGTTCCTCATAGTCTTTCTCATCATGCGGCAATCCAGCCACGTGACACTGCCTTCTCCTTACACGGTAAGTCTCGTCAGCCCCGATGTCCCCGCAGACTCGGCGGAATTGCAGCATGAAGCCCGTGAGACAGTGCGGGAGGAGACCCAAAAAAAGGATGCCGAAAAGATGGCGCGGCAGAAAAGGATTGACGACGGGAAAATAGTCCAGGAGAAGATAGCACTCCTTGCTGCGAAAGCCGCAGCTCAGCGAAAAGTCGCAAGGAGTGTTGAACTCCGCAGGATTATAGATCTTAAAGCAACTGCCGCCAAGAAGCCGGGAAGCGGTTCGCAGTCGACTGGACAGGGCCGAAGCGCTCCTTCGGATGACTACTACACAAAGATCACGAGGGAGATTTGGCAGCAGTGGGTCTTCCCCGACATCGGCAGAAAGGATATCGAGGCGGTAATTGCTGTAAAAATATTGAAAGACGGCACCGCTTTCGTTCAACGGGTTGAAAAGAGTTCGGGCAATGCACTTTTTGACAAGTCCGCCATCAAGGCGCTTGCAAGGGCGAGCCCGCTCACGCCGCCACCCTACGAGATGGAAATCGGAGTGAGGTTTTATCCATGAGCAGAGGACACACGTCGAACCGCTGGAGGGACAATTTATTGGAAGTTCAACTCTGGCAGCTAATAAAGGGTGTCATTCCCGCTTGTCGGGAATCGTTCTTTCAAGGACGGCACCGGAAAGATTCCGGACAAGCCGGAATGACAGACTCTACTCATTGGTTTCGAATGTCGAAGCTTTATTCTATTCCGGTTATCACGGTCTACTTTGCGTTGATGTTTACTACCGCCGAGGCAAAAGTTTACATCGACATAACATCTCCTGCATTCAGGAAATTACCCCTTGCAATTCAGGATTTTTCCGGTCCGCATGGGCAGGAGATTTCGGCCATTATCAGAAACGACCTGGAATTCAGCGGACTCTTCGCGGTGGTGGACAAAAACGCATATGTCGAAAAGCCGTCGCAGCCCTTCAGTCAGAAAAACTGGACTCCTATCGGTGTCGAAGCGGTTGTCAAAGGGGCTGTTAAAGAAACAGCGGCGCTCCAGGTGACGGTCATGCTCTATGACGTCCACGAAGCAAAAGAAATATTGAGAAAGGAATACAAGTCGGGCAAAGAACTCCTCCGTCCCCTTGCCCACGCGATCGCAAACGATATTTACTCGACGCTAACGGGTGAAAGAGGCATATTCAGGACGCGTATAGCTTTCGTCTCGGCTGAAGAAGGAAAGAAAGGTCTCTGCTTCATGGACTGGGACGGCAAGAGGATTATGAAGACAGCTTTGAAGGGAAACATCATGCTTTCTCCCCGATGGTCAAAGGATGGATCCCGGCTTGTCTATTCTGCCGAGCGCAATAGACAGTGGGGCATTTATTTGTTAGACTTTACGAACATGAAAGAAAGGAAGGTGTATTCGGCACAGGGCACGAACATCGCCGGAGATTTCTTCCCCGAGGGCAGCGAGATTGTGCTTTCTTCCTCAAAGGAAGGGACTCCCGACCTTTTCAAAATGGGCCTGAGCGGCGACAAACCGGTGAAGCTCACATCGTCTTACGGCATCGAGGTATCCCCGGCTGTATCTCCCGACGGAGAGTATATCGCCTTCGTTTCAGACAAGGGGGGAAGTCCTCAGATTTACATGATGGGAAGAGACGGCTCGAATATGAGAAGGATAACCTTTGAGGGTTCTTACAACACATCTCCGTCCTGGTCTCCGAAGGGCGACAGGATCGTTTTTTCCGGAAGAGCGGCCGGGAATCAGGTGTTCATCGTCAATCCTGACGGCACCGGACTCGCGCAGCTTACCGCACAAGGCAACAACGAAGAACCGTGTTTTTCCCCCGATGGCAGATATATAACGTTTACGTCCGACAGAGACGGCGAGAAAGCTGTCTATATTATGAGGGCGAACGGGGAAGCTCAGACTCGGATAACTCCGAGAGGGATGAAGGCATACGGGCCGAGATGGTCGCCGAATTAGGGCGTAGATTAATCCTAACCCTGTCGTTGCATAGAAAGGGAGGTCATCCCTCAAAGCCTTTCAAGGCGATGAGATTTGATCAGGGCATGGCGTCGAGAAAACAGGACTTCACTGAAAATGTCATCCTGATTTCGTGTTTCTCGATGTGGCTTCCGATGCCATATTGTATCGCTGCGAAAGGCTTTTAGTGCCGCCCTCCCTTTCCGGGCTACAATTCGTATGCATGTGTGAGGTCGAAATACTACTCAGGTCCACTGGAGGATTATCAAAAAAGTTGCGGAATTGAATCGGCGCATAGTTACAAAATATAGACAAATAAAGAGGTTGTCGCATAAATCCGGAAAAGGAGGATATTATGAAGAAGTTTTTCGCAATAGCCCTATTCATCGCTGTATTTACGGTAGTCGGCTGCCAGGAAAAGCGGGTGGTGAAGCCGGAACAGCCGCTTCCGCCGCAGCAACAGGAGCAGCCGTCAGCCGCTAAAAAGGAACCATCACAGATGGAGCGCGGGACGGAGCGCATGAGACCGCAGGAACAGATAACGGAGCAGGCTCTCGCAAAGGCCGAGGTTTCCGAGGAGCCGTCCAGGTTTAAAGAAGAGCGGGGGTTGTTCGAGGATGTCTACTTTGATTATGACAAATATGATGTCCGGGATGACGCCAAACCGATACTCCAAAAAGTAGCCTCGTGGCTGCTCAAGAATACGAAGGCGAAACTCTCCGTCGAGGGGCACTGTGACGAGCGGGGCACCAACGAGTACAATCTCGCCCTTGGTGACAGAAGGGCAAAAGCCGTGCGGGACTACCTCATCGCTCTCGGCGTCGGCTCCGGTAGGATCGAGATGGTCAGCTACGGCGAAGAGAAACCGGCCTGTGCCGAGCAGACTGAATCATGCTGGGCAAAGAACAGAAGATCACACTTCGTCGTTCTGAGAGAGGCTGGGAAGTAATGCAAATTGGTCGGCTCCATCGGACACAGGCGAAAACAGTCCGCTCTTTTTTTCTGGCTGCCCTGCTTGCATTGGTCGCGTCGTGTGCCACAACCGATGAAATGGAGATTCTTCGTCAGGATATCGGAAGACTCCAGAGAGACTCTCTGACCATGCAGAGTGAATTGAATGCTGTAAGGGAAAGGGCGACCGGATCTGCTAAAGAGGAATCATTCGCCGTCATGCGTGAGAGCCAGGCGGAGATCCAGTCCACTGTGTCGAATTTATCTCGCGACGTCCAGGTTCTCAGCGGCAGATTCGATGAGAACAAATACGCCGTCGAAAAGAGACTCAAGGATTCTTCCACCGAGATAGAACTTCTGAGGACTCAGCTTGCGGCCCTTGAGGGGCAAATCAAGGAGATGAAGAGCAGGATCAACAGCCTCGAAACTCTTATGAAACAGCAGCAGGAGACGATGAAGGAACAGTCCCGCGACAAGGAAGCTGAAGAGGTGCGGAAGCAGCCTCCGCCTGCGGAAGAGAAGTCCTCCTTGCCGGTGTCTGAGGGGAAAACAGCGAAATATGAGGCTGCCTATTCGTTATTCAAGAACAAGAAATACAAAGAGGCGCTTGACAAGTTCGACCTTTTCCTTAAAGAATATCCTAAGGACGATCTTGCTGATAATGCCCAATTCTGGATCGCTGAGGCGTATTACAACGAGAAGGATTATGAAGGCGCGATTCTGGCTTATGAAGCGCTCCTGAAAAAATATCCCAAGAGCGACAAAGTCCCCGGCTCTCTTTTGAAACAGGGGGCGGCTTTTGTGGAAATCGGAGACACAAAAACGGGCAGGGTGATTTTTGAGCAACTCATCGAGAGATTTCCGAAGTCGGGCGAGGCGGAACTGGCGAAGAAGAAAGTGAGCGAATTGAATCGGGGGAAGAGCGAAAAGAAGAATAAATGAACGGCCTGAAAGACAATTTTGACCGCACTATAGATTATCTCCGCATCTCGATTACCGACCGCTGTAATCTGCGCTGCATTTACTGCATGCCTTCGGGCGGCATCGTTCCGATGGAACATAAGGAGATACTCCGATACGAGGAGATCATAAGGGTCTTGCGGATCGCCGCCGCAATGGGCGTCAAACGGGTCCGGATAACCGGGGGAGAACCGCTAATCAGAAGGAATGTGTCGGGTTTCGTCCGTCTTGTCAGAGAAATTCCCGGCATCCGGGACGTCAGCCTCACAACAAACGGCATCCTTCTCGAACGGTTTGCGGAGGACCTTGCCCGGGCCGGACTAAACCGGGTGAATGTCAGCCTTGATTCTCTACGGCCGGAAAAATACAGGGAAATTACGCGGGGTGGCGACCTCGATGCTGTTCTGCGGGGGATAAGCGCTGCGGAAAAGGCCGGGCTTGTGCCGATCAAAATAAACGTGGTGCCGGTCCGCGGCGTGAACGACGACGAGATAGAGGAATTTGCGAAATTGACTTTCAAAGTCCCTTATCAGATCCGGTTTATCGAATTCATGCCCTTTGGCGTTCAGGACATATGGACTCCCGAACGGTTCTTGTCGGTCGACGAAATAAGGACACGCGTCGAAAAAGTGGGAACGCTCGTTGCAGCGCATATGAAGAAGTCAGGCCCTGCCCGGTATTTCAGGTTTGAAGGCGCAGCCGGGGTCGTCGGTTTCATAAGCCCGCTCAGCCACCATTTCTGCGGAGAATGCAACCGCCTCCGCCTGACCGCCGACGGAAAACTGAGACCCTGTCTTTTTTCGGAAACAGAAATAGATCTGAAACCTGCCCTCAGGGGAGGCATGCCGGACGACGAGATACAAAGGCTGCTTTCTCTTTCTATCAGCGTCAAGCCGAAAGGTCACAACATTGCTATACAGGAAGGCGACCTTGAGGGACTTGCGCGCCACATGAAATGCCGGAAGAGACCTATGTCAAAGATCGGCGGCTGAAGACAGCCTCGCATCTCCTGTCATACCGGCTTGTCCGGAATCTTTCCTTAAGTGAGAAGGATTCTTGCCTCGGTCGGGTCGCCTGCGTGCGATTCTTGAGGGAATAACTGATAGGCGCGATTAACGGACAGACTTTAGGGAATCATGTCATCCCGCATTTTATATCTCACCGTCTTCGGCATCGCTATGGGATTCCTTGAGGCTGCCGTTGTTGTCTACCTGAGAGACCTGTACTTTCCCGAAGGATTTGCATTCCCCCTAAAATCGATGTCTCTTGAAAGCCTCCGAGTCGAATACCTTCGGGAGACCGCAACTATTGTCATGCTCCTGTCGCTCGGTGCCGTTGCCGGCAGGAATTTTTTCGAAAGGCTTTCAATATTCCTATACAGCTTCGGCATATGGGATATTTTCTATTACGTGTGGCTTAAGGCGCTTATCGACTGGCCTCCATCCCTGCTCACCTGGGATATCCTGTTCCTAATCCCGGTCATATGGGTCGGTCCCGTTCTGGCGCCGGTTATCTGTTCCGGAACAATGATCGGCATCGCACTCTCCGTCCTTCATTTTCAGAACAGGAGTTTTGCGATGAGAATAAGTCGGCGAGAGTTGATCCTGTGCCTCCTGGGTGGTCTATCGGTTTTCATCACGTTTATCGGTGACTTTTCGCTGATGATTATGGAAGGAGGATTTCTGAACCGTCTGTTACAGTTGCATGCCGATCCCGGTTTCCAGAACTTGGTGTCGAACTACGTGCCGGTCCACTATAACTGGCCGCTCTTCGCACTTGGTGAGGTCCTGGTGCTCCTGGCTTTGCTGTCGTTCTGGAAAAGAACAATGTCCGATATCTTGATTGATGAATCCTAACCCGGATTATTCGTAAACGCATGCTAAGACCGGGTCATTCCAATACCGGTTTGAAGGACCGGACATAGTATCTCTTTCATTGGACGGTTTACGAACTTTTGAAGACTGAGTTTCCTGGGAGGACTAATGGTCGGGGCGAAAGGATTTGAACCTTCGACTCCACGGTCCCGAACCGTGTGCGCTACCAGGCTGCGCTACGCCCCGAACTAAACATAATAAAAACCGGATACTGCTAAAGTCAAGCTTCGAATTGTTCTAATCCGGCGATAATTGGCATGAACATCTCGATATTGTCGTGGTGAGCTTGTCGAACCATGACAGTATCGTCACCCTTCGACAGGCTCAGGGTGACACAATTGCCACCGATTTCACGGGTCTTTTAGTTTCATGACCACAGAATACAGCAGCGGATATTCACTCTCTGCAAGTGAAACATCTTCTTTCAGCAGCCGTAATCCCTCAGGCAGATGCTTCAGAAAATATTTTTTCCCCTTTACCCGCGACAGGAATCCGTATGCGCCGAGTGCCTGCATGTGTCTCTGGAGGCGACAGGGGAGCAGGGATTCCCTAAGTTCATCTTCGGCAATCGCCCTTAGTCCCCCTTTACGAAAGAAGGATTGATAGGGATTTGTGGAGGTCGTCTCACTCACATAGTATTCTAACAACCGTTCTCTCAACCCATCGTCGAGCCGATAATAGGGGTCCCAGAGGATTGAGACTACATCATATGCGGGCGGCGCCATTCTGGCGCCCTGAAAGTCGAGAATTCTTGGGATACCGCCACGTGTGATCATGATATTCTGCGACTGAAAATCGCGGTGTACAATCCTCTTCTGAAAGGAATCGACAACTGCCGCTAACCGGTGAAATTCCTCGCACAGGCCTGATACGTATTCAGTGGCCATGTTGCATATACCTTTCAGGAACCTTTCGGTGAAGTAGTCCGTCTCCCAACGGAGGTAATCATAATCAAAAATCCGCTCTTTGAGCAAGGGGCATTCTCCGACGTGTTCTGCGGCAGAGGTGTGGATCGAGATCAGTATGCCGAGTACTCTTCTATACATTGTTTCGATCTCACCCTCTTCGCGAGGACATCTCAGCCAACTATAGAGTGAAAGGTCTCCCAGATCTTCGAAGACCGCGCTCATTTTATCGATATCAACACCCTGCAAGGCCGGGACCGGCACAGAGTGATTCTTGAAGAAGCGAGTGTATTCAATATGCCTCTCGAAATCCGGGTCGTCTTCCTTGCACTGCATGACAATGGCGGTCCCGCCACCTCTTCTCACCCTGAAGTATTCTCTATCTGAACCGCCAATGCCTATCAGAATCCTGTCGCCGTTTCCCTCTGCACCGAGCATCTCTGATTCATCGAGATCTATTCTGAATCCGGGACCGAGTATGCAGTTTTCAAAGAGTAACCCTCCCATCCCCCCCTTATTAGCCCTGCCAATGGGGGGAGAGGGGGGAGCATCTTTCCGTCCCCTTCCCCGGAACAGGGTGAGAAGACATCCATCTGAAGTATCATCACGCCCTTCCGATTCAATCTGAGCTCCCGGCAGCAGAATGCAATTTCTGAGAGAAATACTGCCATCCGGCAAATTGTTCTCTTCGATTACAGTGTATCCACCGATCTCCATGCCGCCGCAGTTCTTTATTGACGGATGTATATAGACAGACTCTCCATCTCTTTTCAGTTCCTCCATAGCGGTCCTGGCATAAGCGACAGGCGTTCCGACGTCTCTCCAGTAACAGCCGCTCACGTTGAACGTCCCTATCCTGCATCCGCTTTTGACGGCTTTCAGCCAGGCATTAACAACGCCGGATACGCCGGTCGGCAAGAAACCGAGAAATTCGGGAGAATAGACTGCTATGCCGGTGAACGCGAGGATCCTCGATCCTTCACCGAATTGCTCCGGTCCGGATCGAAGCCCCGCGAAGAACCCCATTTCATCGACTATCAGATTATTGAATTCCGGATAATCGTGCACCGCAAGGGTCACAAGGTTCTTCGCCGACAGATGATGGAGGACCAGACTTTTCAGGTCAATCTCTGAAAATACATCGGAATTATGAACGAGGAAGATATTCTCCTTCAGCAACGGCTCGGCATTCTTCAGACCGCCTCCCGTACCGAGAACGGGATCTTCCGGGAACAGTTGAACGCCCTCGCTGAACAGGGACTTCGAAATCCAGTCTTCGATCAATTGTCTTTTGTGGTGGAGGTTGACGCCTATCGTATTCGGACAAAGAGCCGATACTCTTTCGAGAACATATTGCAGCATTGGTTTGCCGAGGACGGGAATAAGCGGCTTAGGAATATGGTCGGTGATCGGCCTCAGCCGCTCGCCGAGACCGGCGGCGGGAATGAAAATGTTCAATTTCGGAAGAGTGCTCATCGTCATGTCATTCCGACTTGATCGGAATCCTTCTTGAAGAAGCCTCACGGAGAGAAAAAGAAAAATGTTTCCAGACAAGCTGGAATGACACTTGATTCAGGACGAGTCTTAATTCTGAAGGATATTTGTTCATAGTCTGCAAAGGCATGTGAGTTTTATTTGTATAACAAATACCTTTTCCTTACCGTTCTGTTAAATTGTCTGCACTCCTCCCGCCACCACTCCTCCATGCGATTGAGGTCTTGTCCTCTTTCTATGTCTATCCTCAGCCTGTCCGTGCCGGCCAGGATGTCTATCGGCATCTTTTCGGTTTCGTATTCATACGGCGGTTGATTCCACTTGAATTCCTCAGGGTAAAGGTCATGAATGGCTTTCAGAATGGCGACACCCGTTTTGAAAGGCCTAAACTTCTCTCTGTTTGTGACATGAATCTGTGCGCCGCCGCAGAGTTTGCC
>JBFLXP010000058.1:0-12022 GCA_040757315.1 Nitrospirota bacterium | reverse complement strand
CGTCAACGTTGGCTTCAACGACGTCGCCGATATAGGAGGCCGGGATATCTTCTCTCTGCAACGAAGAAATCAGCTTTTCCTTTTTTCCCCCGGGGACAAAGATAAGAAGGCCGCCGGAGGTCTGCGCGTCATTCAGCAGGACGATTTCGGTCTGCGTCACAGCATGATTCGCTCTGAAACGGGAACTGAAATTCGCCTGGTTAGTTCTTGTGCCGCCGGGCACCTTATCGAGATCTGCAAGCCGTATTGCTTCGTCAAAGAACGGAACACGGCCGGCATAAACGCGTGCAGTGCGCTTGCTTGCCGAAAGCACTTCGTACATATGTCCGATCAGGCCGAAGCCGGTGATGTCGGTCGCCGTACTCACGCCCACTTCGAGCATGATCTCGCTTGCGCGCCTGTTCAGCATCGCCATGGAACGGGTGATCTCATCGACGGCAGCCTCGCCGCACATGCCCGCCTTTATCCCCGTAGAGACAACTCCAGTGCCGATCTTTTTTGTCAGTATCATCGAGTCGCCGACACGTGCTTTCGTATTGTCGAGGATCATGTCAGGCTTTATGGTTCCCAGGACGGCGAAGCCGAATTTAGGTTCTCTGTCTCTGATCGTATGCCCGCCTATGATCGGCACTCCCGCCTCGGACATTTTGTCAATTCCGCCCTGCATGATCTTCTTCAGGTAAGGGAAGAATTCCGGCTGGCTTGGAAACATGGCGATATTCAGTGAAGCGATAGGTTTGCCGCCCATGGCGTACACATCCGACAAAGAATTAGCGGCCGCTATTGCTCCATACCAATAGGGGTCGTCTACGATAGGGGTAAAAAAATCCGCAGTGAAGACAACGGCAAAGTCATCGGAAAAGCGGTAGACCCCGGCATCGTCGGCGTTGGCAGCGCCCACGAGCACATTCGGGTCGGTAATGTCTGGCAACTGCCCCAGAACCTGGGACAGGTCCGAAGGACTGAATTTTGCCGCTCAGCCCGAGCAGGTCGAAAGTGATGTCAACTTGATGTCCATGACGCTCCCAAGAACGTTTTTTCTATTTTATCAGAGAATGGATAATCATAGTTAACCCTATCTATTGCTGCATAAAAGGGAGGTCATCCCTCAAAGCCTTTCAAGGCGATGAGATTTGATTAGGGCAGATTATTTATGAATTGCGGATTCGCAGAGCAGAGAATAATCTGCGTTAGGGCATGGCGTCGAGAAAACGTGACTTCACTGAAAGTATTATGCTGATTTCGCATTTACCACGCGGCTTCCGATGCCATAATGTACCCCGACATCTGTCGGGGAAGGCTTTTCATGCTGCCCTCCCTCTTCGGCTCATTCATTTTATTATCTGCGAGGGTATAATTTATTGAGTATGTGTGGAATCGAATCGACCATGATCGAGATAGACGGCAGCTACAGGGAAGGCGGGGGCCAGATACTGCGGACTTCACTCGGACTTTCGTGTCTTTTTCGGAAGCCTTTCAGGATTTACAATATCAGGAAGGCCAGGAAGAAGCCGGGGCTCATGCCGCAGCATCTCACAGCCGTGAGAGCTGCGCAGCTCGTTTCCGGTGCAGAGGTGAAGGGTGCGGACACGGGATCGACGGAACTCGTGTTTTCGCCGGGCGCGGTCAGGGGCGGAGAATTTTTTTTTGATATAGGAACTGCGGGTTCGACGTCTCTGGTCCTCCAGACGCTCATTCCGGCCCTTGCATTCATCGGTAATGAATCTTCTTCAACCGCCCCCGGCAGGCATGGGATAAGTCTCAAGGGAGGTACCCATGTGCCCTTCAGTCCTTCTTATAATTATCTTGCGGAAGTCTTCGTGCCCTTATTGCAGCGCGTAGGGTTGGACGTCAGAATTTCAATAGAATCCTACGGTTTTTATCCGAAGGGCGGAGGTAAAATAAGGGCTGAAATCCTTCCTGTGAAGGAGACCAAATCGATTCATGCGACCGAGAGAGGCGATCTGCTCAGACTGAGAGTCATCTCGGGTGTCGGTAATCTTCCTGTAACTATTGCAGAGAGGCAAAGACAGGCACTCCTCGACGAGATACACTCAGGGATCAAGATCCTTCCCCGTGTCGAAACGGAAATACTCCCGGTCCGGACGCCGGGACAGGGGACCTTCGTATTTCTGGGATCGGAGGCGGCGAACTCTGTTGCAGGATTCGCTTCCCTGGGCGAAAGGGGCAAGCGGGCGGAGGCCGTCGGTCAGGAAGCGGCGAGGGAATTCCTCGGTTACTATGCCTCAGGCGCGGCACTGGACCATCATATTCCTGACCAGATCGTGCTCTATCTTGCGCTCGCCAGGGGGGAATCAGTCTTTACGACATACCGAATAACAGAACATCTCATGACAAATCTGTGGGTAATCAGCCTTTTTCATGAATACAGGTATTCCGTTGAGGGGGATGTCGGCAGGCCGGGACTGGTGAGGATCAACCCTGTCGTTGCATGAACAACGCAAACACACATATCATATGCAAATGCAAGAACACGATTCTACACGGTTCCCCCGTTTCGATCTAACCTCTATCTTCATCAGTTGTCATTCCGGCAGGTTGTAAGCCGGAATCCAGGAACCTTAAAAATACTGGATTCTCAACAGACTGCGGGAATGACGGTGAGGTTGATCGTCATTCCCGCTTGGCGGGAATCCTTCCGAAGAACGCAGAAAGATTCCGGACGAGCCGGAATGACAGACAGCAAGACGCTTCAAGACTGGTATAAGGTTTGCAGGCCAGACCATTTCCGCCTTTACGGGGCGAGCCCTTTGAAACTTTCGGGCAGACGCTGCGGTTTGCCGTCCTTGTTGATACAGGCGAGTCTTACGGACGCCGCGGCAAGCAACGTGTCATCCCTGCGGGCATCCTGTTTCAGAAGAATGGTGGCATTCTTGATCTCCAAAACTTCGGTGACGATATCGATCACATCGCCGAGCTTGGCGGGTCTCTTGTAGTCAATCTCGACGTGAACCACGGGAAAGAAGAACCCCCGATCATGATACGCCGCCACATCTATTCCCTTTTCCGAAAGCAATTCGGTCCGCGCCCTTTCCATAAACCGCAGATAATTGGCATAGTACACGACTCCCCCTGCGTCGGTGTCCTCATAATATATTTTGATCTTCATCGTGTGGGAAGATTTCATTTCAGCAGGACGTACATCGCACCGAGGCCGCCGTCGCAGTCCTTGGCTGTCGAATATGCCAGAACCCACTTTCGGAAAGGTCCTTTCAGCCACCTCTGAGTTGCTTCTTTAAGAACAGGGCCGTTCGGAGAGCGCAGGCCGCGTCCGTGGATGACTTTGACGCAGAAAAGACGCTTTCTCCTCGCTTCCATCAAGAAAGTCCGGAGAGCATCTTCGGCTCCATCGAGCGTCATGCCGTGCAGATCGATATAGTCCTGAACCGAGAACCGGCCGTAGTGGAGCTTCCGGGCAAGGTCCTTACGAGCAATGGGACTGATCCATTCGACATATTCACCAGTATCGGCAAGCCTGATTTTGCATTCCCTTCTGATGATCTGCCGCAGAATTTCGGGAGTGTTATCCTTCTGTCCCGCAGCGATCTTGATACGTTGAGGCTTTCCGACGGGAATCTCCCTGAATTCCCGTATCTCCTTCACGTCGGCCATTGCTTCGAGGAAAATTTCCTCGTCCGGCCTGTCGTCCGTCATGCTCTTCTCATTCAAAACAGCTTTGTGCCTGTCGAGAACCGTTTTCAGATCTTTGAAGGAATTCAGTGATGCCTTGAACGAATTCATGGTGGTTATATTATAGCTCAGTGAGCCGATTGGTTATAATAGTATCTGTCCCGAACGGAGGAACGGTCACATCTTGAAATTGGATATCGCCCCTTATCTTGAGGTCTTCAGAAGCCGTCGCGTGGCGATCATAACGTTTTTGGGCTTCTCTTCGGGGCTGCCGCTGGCGCTGACCGGGGCGACTCTTCAAGCCTGGATGACTGTCGCCGGTGTTGATCTCCGGACAATCGGGGTGTTCGCCCTCGTGGGTCTTCCTTATGCGCTGAAATTTTTCTGGTCACCCTTCATGGACAGGTTTGTGCCCCCGTGGCTCGGCCGCCGCCGGGGCTGGATACTCATCACGCAGTGCGCGGCGATTGCAGGTATTGCAGCGATAGCCTTCGGTTCGCCGGCCGAAGCTCCCATCGTTCTTGCCGTCCTTGCTCTTGCAGTTGCTTTTTCCTCCGCTTCTCAGGATATCGTCATTGATGCGTACAGAACGGATGTCCTCCGTGAACGGGAGCGTGGGCTGGGAGCGGCCGTCTTTGTGATGGGTTACAGGATAGCGCTGCTGGTCTCCGGCGCCCTTGCCATGGTCATGGCTGATAGGATCGGCTGGCGAAATACATATGTAATCATGGCGGGCATCATGGGGTTGATGATTCTTCCTGCTATCCTTGGTCCCGAACCTGAGAAAAGGGTTGTGCCTCCCCGCAGCATGGGTGAAGCTGTCTGGGGCCCTCTGCAGAATTATTTCGGCCGGAATGCTTCGATCTCTCTTCTTGTGCTGATCGTCCTCTACAAACTGGGCGATGCCTATGCCGGCACCCTGACGACAGCGTTTCTCATTAGGGGCGTGGGTTTCACAGTGACAGAAGTGGGCACGATCAATAAAGGGCTCGGATTCGTTTCTCTCATTTTCGGCGCAATATTCGGCGGCGCCCTGATGGTGAGGCTTCAGCTATACCGTTCCCTGCTCGTCTTCGGCATCCTGCAGGCCGTGTCCAACCTCGGGTTTATGCTGATTGCGTGGATCGGAAAGAGTTACGGCATGCTCATTTTTGCCGTAGCTTTTGAGAATGTCGCCGGCGGTATGGGGACTGCGGCCTTCGTGTCGCTGCTCATGGCCATGTGCGACCACCGGTACACGGCTACACAGTATGCCCTCCTTTCTTCTCTTGCAGCCCTCGGAAGGATCTTCATATCCCCCACTTCCGGATATCTTGTGGAGGCAACCGGCTGGGCGATGTTTTTCTTTATAACCTTTCTTACAGCCGTGCCCGGACTGGCGCTTCTCCTGGCGTTGCGGCAGACTATCTACGGACTGAAGGAAGCGGACGCCGGAGAGAAAATACAGGACTAGTAGCCCGGTGTATCGTCCCATAAATATGATTACCCAAGCGTTGCAAAGAGAGATTATTGCTTCGCTTCGTTCGCAATGACACATCGTCCAGGGAATGATTACTATCAGCTCCGTGAGCCCCTGGGCTCACGGTGTCCGGCAGCGCAGGGGCTGTCGCAGCTGTGGAAGGACAACTCGCTGACGGTGAATTCCCGGTCTTGATTCTTGCTTTTACTTCGGTCGCAGGACGACAATCCCCGGTCTATCGGCGATATATATACTAAACTCCTGATCGACGACTTTCCTGTGCTGCTCCTGAGAAGAAGCGTGCCTGAGGAAGACACCGTCATCCTTTTTGACGAGAATTCCCGTGTGGGAAACATCAAGTCCCGGAGAATGCGAGTAGATGCCGATGTAATCACCCGTTTCCATACGCGATATAATCGTTTCATCGATCGCTTCGGACGGAATATACCGGATCCGTCGAGAGAAAGGTTCTATGCCGTTCAAATACCGCGTGCCGTCGCCTTTTTCGTTTAATCTCTTTTGGACGGCCACATCTCTGAAATCTCCGATCTCCCGAGTAACGTCGGTAACACTATCCCCGTTATGCACGGGCCAGTCCGTGAAGAAATGGTTCCTGCTTGTGAAGACAACTTCGCCTGACTTGTATCTCACCTTCCTCAGATTTTCTCTGAACTGTGAAAAAGACTCCGCGCGGCGCAGTGCCTCGACGTATTCGAGAAGGGTAAAACAATCTACCATGGAGAGGCTGATTACGAAGACTTCCGGCATATCCCGGCTGCCGATCAAGGTCGATTCTCCGTAACCTACGCCAAGGAACTGTTCCGAGAGATACGCGATGCGTTCGCCGACATCGCCTGTCCGGGAAGACCGCGAAAGAATACTGTCCAACTGGTCTTCAGAAAATTTTCCGAGCAGGATTCGTTCCGTAAGCATGTATTCATTATAGTAGATCCATGGATTTTGCTTCTTCTTAAATTTTTTTCATCTCCCAAAAAGGATCCGGAGATCCAAGAGTCTATGAAGCGTGAATACATTCGTAGAATCACCTCCTTGGCAAGGAGGGGTGTGGGGAGGTTTTTGATAATATCTTACCAAAACCCCTCCCAACCTCCCCTTGCAAAAGGGGAGGATTCAGAAGCGGAAACCGGTGCAGGACTATACGACCAGTCCGGTTGTGCTATGATTATGTGAAATGAAAATCATCGACCTGCATACGCACGGCATCGCCGGATACGATACGAGGACGACAAGGAGCGGCGGCATCCTCAAAATAACCGAAATCCATGGTTCCCTCGGCGTCTCGGAGATTCTCCTCGCGGTCTATCCATCGCCTGTCGAGACCATGAGACGTCATATGGAGACGATTAGAAGAGCGATGGAAGAACAGCATTCAGCATTCAAAAAGTGCTCGTCTGCCAGGATCCTGGGCGTCTATCTGGAAGGGCCGTTCATCAATCCTGTGAAGTGCGGAGCACTCGATGTGCGGAGTTGTCTGCCGCCGTCTCTCACGGCGTTTCGGCGGCTTGTTGACGGGTATGAAGACATCGTGAAGGTTGTGACCGTTGCCCCGGAACTCGGGGGCGCGGTGCGGCTTATTAAGAAGATAGCCGATATGGGAATAACCGTGAACATGGGGCATGCAGACGCCACATATGCCGAAGCAGAGGCGGGTTTTCGCGCCGGTGCCGGGGGTATTACCCACATTTTCAATGCTATGAGCGGGTTTCACCACAGAGAGCCCGGCATTGCCGGATTCGGCCTCATGAACCGCGAAGTGTATATCGAAGTGATAGCGGACCCTTTTCATCTCCATGAAAAGACGCTGGAGTTTATATTCAGGACGAAACCCGCCGATAGAATAATGATCGTATCCGATTCGGTGAAAGAAACAGGCGGGATTTTGAGCAGGCGGGGCGTGAGGGACGGGAATGGAAGACTCCTGGGGGGAAGCATGAGCGTCACCGAGTCTGCAGATAGGCTGATACGAAGTGGTTTACGGAAAGATTTCGTAATGAGATGCATAACAAAGAACCCGGAAAGATTTTTGTCGGGCGATTAAGAGATGCAAAAGGAATGGAGACTGTCCAAAAATGGGTATTCAAATAGTTCGTCATTCCCCGTCCGTCAATACGTAAGACGGATGATCGGGGAATCCAGTCTTTCCAACAGGTTCTGGATTGTCCGGCCAAGCGGACAATGACAAGTGAGAGTTTCTTGGACAGGCTCAATGTCCTTTTTTTGTCATTCCGGCTTGGCCGGAATCTTTCTGATATGTTCTTGTGATTGCATCTTGACAATTCTTAGGAAGACAACAGGAGGTGGATCATGAAGGAGAAAGTAACTATCTTTGGGAAGAAGGGTTGACCGTTTACCGAGAAGGCCCGGGAGGCCTATGGTGAAAGAGCGGTCTATTATGATGTAAAAGAAGATTCTGCGCGTTTTGACGAGATGATGAAACACTCCGGAGGAGTGAGAAAAGTTCCCGTCATAGTGGAGAGCGGAAATGTGACCATCGGATATGGAGGTGCCTGAGGGGTCTGATATCGGTCGTGACCGATTTCTTCGCGGATTCGAACGTCTTCTCGTGGGACGGCGGAGCAGTTCATTTGAACTCTCCCCACAGGCTTTGTCATGTTTTCCCCATTGACCTGATGGCGGATGTCTGTAAAAATAAAAAATATAGAAAAAATTAGGAGAAAACATCGATCTACGTAAAAATACGTATTGACAAAGTGACTCGGATCACAGAAAATTCTCTTGACAATCTTCATAATACAAGGGTAAGTGTAAGTAACAAATTAACTTGAGGATGTAACTATGGGTAAAGAATTATTTTTCCGTGCAAGTATTTTTTTCTATCTCTTTGTTCTGTTTTGCTTCCCCACATATGTCCCGGCAGCGGAACCTGTTGCATTCGGAGAGATCAAGGCAACCGGCGATGTGAGGATGGAATCTTCAACAGGGAAATGGGGCGCTGTCCGCGACGCATATCCTCTGCTCAAGAGCACTAAACTCCGAACGACCGAGGGCATTGTCGGTATTACGACCAGGGAGGGCTCCAGGTTCGATATTTCGAAGAATACGGAAGTGGTGATAGAGTCTGCAAACGGAAGCTACAAAATTAATCTCACTGTGGGCACCGTCTCGTTCTCCGTCACTCCATCGACTTCAGTCATTATCCTTACGAAAGATGCGGATATTTCTGTGTCGCGGCAGATAGGAGGTTATTTTTCCCTCGTTGCCGGACCGGGGGTTCCCGGGTTTGCGAATGCGCAAGGAATTATTGTAAGCGGTTCGAAAGGGACGCTCATCCGAAGCCTTGCGGGCAAGATGCACGTGACCCCTAAGAGTGGGCAGGCGAGAATACTCAATGCTGGAGAGAGTCTGTACGCAGCCGCAGGTGGGGTCCCTGCCGGTGCGTCGGCCGCTGCTTCGATGTCGGCGGCGGATATCGCGGCTAAGCAGATCATGATTACCGGAGCTTTTGTCACAGCGGGAACTCTGACGTCCATCGAGACATTTCGCGGAGAAGGATTCAAGAGTCCCTCAGGTTTCTAGTGGGGTTCCTAAGAGAAGTTCCATCCATGCTTTATCGAATCATTCTTGGCATTTTTCTCCTGTTCTTCTTTCTTGGGTGCGCCTCACAGGAGTATGCCGTCAAAACCCCACCCACCATCGACCTTGCCGCAAAAAAGAAAACTGAGGAATTGAACCAGGTCATCATGGTTAACGCGACAGGCGCAACACGTGTCACGGACGACTATCGCGTCGGCACCGAAGATTTGCTTGAAATCGAAGCCTATAACGTAGAGGACCTCAAAAAGACTGTGCGGGTCAACTCGCAGGGGGATATAGCGCTTCCCCTTGTCGGAATTATCAGGGTCAAGGGCTTGACGACATCCGGGATCGAGAAGCTGATAACCGAGAAGCTGGACAGATACGTGCAGGAGACGGTCGTGAACGTCTTTATCAAGGAATATCGGAGTCAGAGGATATCGGTCGTCGGCGCGGTCAACAGTCCGCAGGTCTATGCGGTGACCGGACAGAGATATCTCATCGACATGCTCATGACCGCAGGTGGACTGAAAGAGGAAGCAGGCTCGATCTGCTACGTGATACGCCCGTCGGATACGGGTTCAGGCAGAAACAGGACGGAAACTCTGGTTGTCGACCTTAACGAACTTCTCGTCAAGGGCAATTTTGATCTCAACGTCCCCGTCTTTGCGGGAGACGTGATCAATGTCCCGAAAGGTGGAGTCGTTTTTGTGGACGGCTCTGTAAGGAATCCGGGAGTCTTCACGATGAAGGGGAGGACGACTCTGATACAGGCATTAACAATGGCTCAGGGACTGAACCCTGAAGCCAGGGAAAGCGACATCAGGATATTCCGCGACAACGGCAAGGGGGAACGCGATGTTATCAAGGTTGACTACGAAGGGATCAGGAGCGGGAAGAATCCGGACGTTCTCCTTGCAGACAATGACGTAATTATCGTGCCGGCGAGCGGCGCGAAGAATTTCTTCAACGGGTTCATCAGTACAATAAAGGGGTTCATAAGCTTCGGAAAAGGAATCTGAGTAAGAAAGTGGAAGAAAACGGCGAAAACAGGAATCTGGAGCTTGAGAGGCTGAAGCAGCATCCTCCGTCAACATCCCAGCCTTTCGTCCATCAGATCCCCCGGCAGCAGGAAGAAGAGGAGGTTCACCTCAGAGATTATCTGAACGTCATCCTGCGGCGCAAATGGATTGTGATCGCATTTCTCGTTGCCGTCGTGACGACCGTTACGATAGGAACATTCCTGAAAACGCCGATGTACAAATCCACAATCACAATCAGAATAGACAAAGAGAATCCGAACATCCTTTCTTTTAAGGACGTTGTCAATCTTGAACGTACCGAGGAGGACTATTATCAGACACAGTACAAGGTGCTGAAATCGAGGAACCTTGCCAAGCGGGTCATTCGCTCGGTCAGGCTCGACACTGATAATCCGGAATTCACTCCCGCCAAAAAGAGCGGAGAGGCGGACGGAGGAGTCCTTGGGAGAAAAGCGGGATTTCTCACGGACGACGGGATCAGTGTGAATCTCGTCGACAGTTTTCTCCGGAAAGTCGAAGTGAGTCCTCTCCAGAAATCACGTCTGGTGAACGTCAGTTATATATCGAGCAACCCTGAATTTGCGGCGAGAGTCGCGGATGCCATAGGTGAAGCATTTATCGAGCTCAATATCGAGTCGAAATTCGAGGCGACCCAGCAGGCCAGGACATGGCTTGAGAAACAGCTTGAAGCTATGAAGGGGAAGCTCGAACAGGCTGAAGAACGACTTAATGACTACGCATCGAGAAACGAGATTATCTTCCTTGAGAAGACGGACGCCGACGGTAAAAGTGGAGACGGCGAAAGCATCGTCACAAGAAAGCTGTCCGAGCTCTCGACGGAACTGACGGCGGCTACGTCGGAACGGATCAGCAGGGAAGCTCTCTACCGCGAGATCAACTCCGGAGATCCCGATGCAAGCTCTGTTGTGATGAACAACCCACTCATACTGGACCTGAAGAAAACTTACGCTTCGCTCGAAGCGGATTACAACCAGCAGCTCAAAATATACAAACCCGAGTATCCCAAGATGGTCCGGCTGAAGGAACAGATGAGTCAGGTCAAGAAGAAGATAGACCTGGAAACAAGAAAGATTGTCACCAGCGTAAAGAAGGACTATGGAGCGGCGGTAAAACGGGAAACCCAGTTGAAATCGGCGCTGGGCATGCAGAAGAAGGAAGCACTTGACCTGAACCAGCGGGCGATACAATACCAGATATTGAAAAGAGAGGCAGACACGAACCGGGAACTGTACAACGGCCTGCTCCAAAGGCTGAAGGAGACAGGAGTTTCCGCCAGTCTGACAGCAAGCAATATCCAGGTTCTCGACAAGGCCGAAGTCCCCGGAAGTCCCTTTAAGCCGAACAAAACCCTGAATATCATGCTCTCGCTCATAGTCGGACTTTTCGGAGGCATCGGACTTGCTTTCTTCACCGATTACCTTGATAACACAATCAAAACTCCGGAGGACATCGAGAAGCGCATGTCGCTTCCCCCTCTCGGCCTTGTGCCGTATTACACCGAAAACAAAGAGAATCTGCCGGTCGAATCCGTCGCCCACGGCGACGCGAGAAGCCCGATGGCGGAGGCATATCGGTCTATCAGGACCTTCCTCCTGCTCTCCACTGGCGGAAAGCCGCCGAGGATCATGATGGTTACGAGCCCTACGCGGGAAGAAGGGAAGACGACAACCGCGGTCAACACAGCCATCAGTCTGACAAAATCCGACGTGAAGGCGGTCATCGTGGACGCCGACATGCGGAAGCCCCGGCTCCACAATATCTTCCATGTCGACAACACTGTCGGCCTGTCTTCCTTCCTTTCAGGCAACGCCGAGATCGGCGACGGCATAATCAAGACCACACAGATCGAGAACCTCCATGTCGTGCCCTCCGGTCCGATACCGCCGAATCCCGCCGAACTCCTGGGATCGTTCAAATTCCAGGAGCTAATTTACGGTTTGTATCCTTTCTATAATTTCATCGTTATCGATACCCCGCCGGTGCTTGGAATTTCGGACCCGCTTATCGTGAGCCAAAAGGCGGACGGAGTTATCATGGTGGTGAGATCCGGCAAGACGCCGAAAGAAGCCGCCCAGGAGGCGCGCAGGCTTCTTGCGGGCGTCAATGCGAAAATACTGGGAGTCGTCCTCAATTCAATGGACCAGGCGGCATTCCGATACAGTAATTACCACAATTATTACCGGTACTACTATACTCATGATAATTCGTGAACACCGGTTTCTGGTCCTCTCGATCGTTGTACCCGTCTATTTCGTCATTCTCTATCTGATATCACAGCCGGTCGCTGCTCAGT
>JBFLXP010000057.1:0-12039 GCA_040757315.1 Nitrospirota bacterium | reverse complement strand
GCCGAGTTGAAGAGGACGTCGACTGAGGGGCGATGCGGCATATTGTCGGGGTACGGGGAAACGGACATGAAAACCGACCCGTTCTTCTGCTTCAGGGTGAGATGATTTCCTGCCGGAGCAATGTATACGGCGCCCGGCAGAAAGAGCTCACCGTTTCTTGCTTCGAGCACCGGCATGGAAAGGTGCGCGTTCAGCCGTTCGGCAAACGCCCTTGTGAACCCTTCCGGCATATGCTGAACTACAGCGATCGGCACCGGCAGGGAGTCTTCAATATATTCGAGGAGTCTCTGCAGCGCGGGTGGTCCTCCAGTTGACGCTCCGATGAGCACCGCGTCGGGAGAGCCGTTATCGAAGGTGCGGAATGAATCCGAATCCGACGACGCAGAGGTATCAGCCGCATGCGACGAAGGTCCGGTAAGAGAAGAATTCCTGACCTGGATGATTTTTTCGATGAGGACCGTGCGAAGAGCGTCGAAATCCACAAGCGAGTACTGTTGTTTGTCTATGAAGTCCACGGCTCCCCTGTGCAGCGATTCTATGGTGAGGGGGGCGTCTTTGGAAGAGTGAGTGGAGAGGATAATAACCGGCGTCGGCTTCCGGGCCATAATCTGATCGAGAGTGAGAAGACCCCCAATGCCGGGCATGGAAAGGTCGAGTGTGATGACATCCGGCGCCCAGCGATCGAGATTGTCCAGCAGTTCCTCGCCGGAAGCCGCCATTCCCACAATATCTATCCTGTCTTCTCCTTCCATTATCCTCTTGACGGCCTTCCGTACAAAGGACGAATCGTCAACAACGGCAAGTTTAATTTTGCTCAAGGGTTGACCCTTCTATAGGCGATACAGTCTGAGAAACGAATAGTCTCGAAGAACCTCGAAACACCGATGATGGACTCCGAATGGCCCAGAAACAGGAGTCCGCCCGGCTTCAGACACCGAGCGAAGTTATCGATAGCCTTTCTCGTGGTCATTTCGGAGAAATAGATCAGAACGTTCCGGCAGAAGATAACATCGTACGGAGCGTCGCCAAAGTATGAATCGAGGTCGAGGATGTTTCCTGTGAAGAAGTTCACGCCGGTCCGGTAGAACGTCTTCAACAAGTAACGGTTGTCCTTTGCCCGCGCAAAATAGCGAACGATCTGATCCTGCCTCACGGAACGAAGCGAACGCGGACCGTATTCCGCTGAAAGCGCAAGTTCGATACAGGCCGGATCGAGGTCGAAAGCGTGTATCTCTACGTCTATTCCCGGTGTTCTGAACTGGTTTTCCCTTGTGTAAATGTTGAGGGTATAGGGCTCGTCGCCGGAAGAGCATCCGGCGCACAGAATCCGCACGGATTGCATCGACGGAGCGGCCGATCTGAGGACATCGAGGCCCCGGATGAAAAGAGCTTCGAACTGATGGGTCTCGCGGAAAAAATAGGTCTCGTTATTTGTCACCAAACTGCAGAAGTGCATCAATTCATCGGAGCCGTTCGAATTAAACTGAAGGAAATAATAGTAATCCATATAATTGCGCAGATTGAGTGTGTAGACTCTCCGGGTGAGGCGCGATTCAAGGATCGGCTTCTTGTTCTCGGGGAAGTGAAGGCCGAAATGCTCCGAGAGGAACTCATTGAGGAGATGGTATTCTTCCTGTGTCATGTCGGCAGGATGAACATGCATGGCCGTCCCCATTATGACGCCAGGAACGATACCGCCCGCTGGGCGACCATGAAGTTGGAGTCGGCGGCAAGGCCCGCGAGGACGGCGACGTTCTCGGGACGGGCATACCGGCCGAAAACCTCCGTGCATGAGAGTCTCACGTACCAGTCGGGATGGTCCAGAGCGTTCCTGAAGAAGTCAAGGTCTTCTTCGACAGCGCATCCGGAAAGCGCCTTGTAGGCGATTCGCGCTTCTTTCGGACCGAGTGTCAGCGTCGCGTTGCGCAATGCCATGCGTGCTGCCGGACCGCCGATTCTTCCGAGGCTTTCGAGAATGTGCACCTTGGCGAAGGGTTTGACTTTTCCGAGGTGTGAGATCAGAATCGGCAGACAATCCCGATCCTTCAACTCGCCGAGCGCAACAATAATTTTAGGGTGGGGATATGATATGAGAATGGAACGGAGCATGGGCAGCAATTCACGCATGTTCGTTTTCGCCGCGATTTCGGCCGCAAGAGGCGAGTAAGTGACAGGTTCTTTCCTGAGCCAGGCATTCCAGGGTATTCTGCCCATAATATCCGTCCGGCAGCGTATTTGGGAAATGATCCTTATCCTGCTGTCATGAGCGTGATCGAGGATGCCGGAAAGGATGCGCAAAGCCGGGGCTCCGAGCAGCGCAGAGACGACAAGCCTGGTCTCATGATCGATGTCGTGAGAATGATCCAGCAAATTCCGTATCCGTGATCTGTGCGTTCGCAGTAAAGGGTTCAACATGGAGCGGAATGGTCCCGGAGTGCGTACATAAAGGTTTAGAACAGCGGGGGCTACCAACGGGTCTTTAACCCTCAGAAGAGCTTTTACCACGTATTCCAGAGATTCCGGGAGGTCCAGGCCGTCAAGGGCGCGGCAAAGAAGCGCGGTGTCAACACTCTTCGGGTACCTCGAAACGAGATGGAATCCCCAGATTTTCAGCGGGCCGGACTGTCCCAGCAGATATGGGATCAGGTCCTTTCTGCGGCGCAGGCAGCTCGGGAGTATATTCTGCTCCGGAAGCACCGCGGAAAGAACACTCAGGGATTTCTTGTCCTCCGGTCCGGAACCGTCAGACAGAAGACATTTTGCGGCGGAGACCCGCACAGCCCCCAAAATATCATCGAGACTCGGAGCTATGGATTCCCTAAAGCCTGGAATCTCCGGCGGTTGCTTGGTAAATCCTTCAATCACATGTGAGAGAAGTCCGATTATCACTTCATCGTCCAGTTGTTCGCGGAATTTGAGCCAGTGAGAGACAAGCAGTCTATGAGCCGTTTTTCCTCCGATCCTGGCAAGCGATTCTGCAGCAAGAGGCCCCGCCATCAGATCCGTCAATAGTTTTGCCAGCGGACGCACTGCCTGTTGAGACCTTATGTCTCCGAGTGCTTGAACGGCGGCCATCTGGAGCCAGGGGTCCGAGTGCAGGAAAGGGAGCAGATCGGGCATCGCCCTCTGGTCTCCGAGATGCCCTATTGCTATGATCGCAGCCTGGATAATGTTGGAGTCCCTGTTGTACAGCAGGTGCCGAAGCGGCTCCATGGCCCTGGGATCCCGCAGGTTGTCCAGTATCTGGATCGCCTGAAGAACGATATCGGGGTCGGTGTCTTTGAGGAGGCTGAGTGAAAGCGAGAAAGAGCGGCTGCCGCGCATTTTCAGAATTTCGAGACCGGCATTTCTTATCACGTCGTCGGTCTCGTTCCTCAGGTAAGCTGTGAGCTGATCATCGGTGAGGAAGGCGGCGCCGATGTGGAATGAGCGTCCTCTGATGTCGGGACTGGGATTGCGCAGGAGTCGCTCCAGCGCCTCGGAGCGTTCTGCGGGCTGCAGGTTGTGAAGGGTTTCGAGGAGTCTGACGGACTCAGTAAAGGATGTGTCAAAATCTTCCCGGATGTCTTGCAGCGCCATCATTTGTTTCCCCCCCTGACGGTTCATCAGACGTTCACCCGTTCAGATAGTCTGAGCAGTTTCTCGGCCTCCGAAGCGAGGTCGTGAGTTGCATTTGAAAGCTGTTCCGTCGCGGAGACGTTCTGCTGGGCTATCTGCGCTATCTCTTCCACCGCTTTTACAACCATGTCGCCTCCTTTTTTCTGCTCCATGGTTGCGTCCGCAACTTGCTGCGTCATTTTGTTCATGATTTCGACTGATTTCATGATGCCCTTGGTTCCGTTTGCCTGTTCTCTGGCTGCGTTCGCCATCTCTTTGGTAATATGCTGCATGTTGACGGCGTTCTTGAGTATCTGCGCCGCACCGTCGCTCTGCTGCTGTGTGGACGTATAAACCTCGCCTACAAACGTCGTGCTCTTCGTCACGGCATCGACAATGCGCTTCAGTGTCTTTTGGGTGAGGTCCACAGCCTGCGCCGTGTCTTTCTGCACGGTATCGACAAAATTCGAGATCTCCCGCGTCGAATTCATGGAGCGCTCGGCGAGACGCTTGACTTCCTCAGCGACGACGGCAAAGCCTTTTCCTGCATCACCCGCCCGCGCTGCCTCTATTGCCGCGTTGAGTGCAAGGAGGTTGGTCTGGTCGGCTATCTCTTCGATGATCTTCACGATCTTGCCGATGTCCTTGCTGCTCACGCCGATGCCTGTTATGACTTTTGAAAGTTCCTCCCCTCCATAATTTGCAATATGCGCGGCCTCCTTCGACACGTCGTCCACGACTTTGACTTTTTCTGCGATCGCCTTGATAGAGATGGTCATTTGTTCGATCGTGCTGGTTGTCTCGTCGACGGAGGAAGTCAGATTATCGGCGTTTCTGGCGACCATTTCGATTGAATCGGCAATCTCCTGTATCGACGAAGACGTCTGATCCACATTGGCGGCGAGCGCCTGCGCGGACTGCGCGATGTTGTCTATCTGGCTCGCCATCTCGACCATTGTCGACGAAGTCTCATCGGCGGACACCGACTGACTTTCGGCGCCCCGCGATATCTGAACGGCTGAAGCCGAGATTTCGTCGGCTGTGCTTGCCACGCTTCGCGCCGCGCTGTTTATCTGTTTGACAAGGCTTTCCAGATAGGCCTGCTGCTTTTTGATAAGGGAAATATCCGCCACATATTCGAGGGCCCCGACTATATTCCCCTCGTCGTCTCTTATGGGCGCTCCCGTATACTGGATAGGCAGATTATCAAGGCCTCGGGCGGTCGTCTCGCCGGCGAAAATGCCATCTTTTTCCATGGCCTGCTTCAACCTGCACTCTTCGGTGTGACAATGATGAGTATCGAACAGGGCATAGCATTTTTTCCCGAGGCAACTGTCGACAGATTTGCCGGTGATCTTCACGCCCGCATCGTTGATAAATACGATATCAAAGTCTCTATTGATTGCTATGATGGGCAGCGGGGCGTTATTGAGATAGATGACCTTTTTCTGGGCCTCGGAGAGTCTCCCGGCAAAGGTGTCAAGGATGTCGTTGACTCCCTGTGCGATTTCACCATATTCCGAAGGAACGCCTGCCAGATCGGCTCTTGCCGAGAAGACGTCGTGTTTCATGAGATCCGCGATCCGGAGGATTTCGCTCTTGACGAGACCGACGTTGCCGTTAACACGGGATTTCATCTTTTCCGCGTTTCGCACCCGGCCGCTCAAAGACCCCGGTTTTTTCCGGGCAGACTTTCTTTTATCTCCTGTTTTCACACGGCCGCCTGCGCGCTTTTCCAGAGTGTTACCGCCCACTCCCGCTCTTTTTTCTCTCCTCGATCGTTTCTTGATCATATCGCCTCCTTTTTTATCCATCCGATGTCATGCCCCCCTGGGTTCCGAAGTCTGATGCCGGTCTCTGAGGGACAGCAGCCGGTCGACGTTGAGAAGAATTACGAGTTTGTCCTGCATCCGGTAGACACCGGTAATATAGTCTGAATTGACTGTCATGACATCGGGGGGCACAGACATCGTATCTTCTTCCGAAAGACGCATTACCTGCTGAACCGCGTCTACAGAAAGGCCGATGAGGCGGCCGCGGGATTCGACGACCAGGATTCTGCTTGAGCTGGTGAATTCCGCTGTCTGCATTCCCAGTCTCACGCGCAGGTCAACCACCGGCAGCACCCTGCCGCGTATATTGGTTATGCCCCTCACCGGTTCCGGAGCGTGAGGCACTTTGGTGATGCTCGATACGCGGATAATTTCCTGCACACTACTTACCGGAAGGCCGAAGGACGAACCGTTCAGGGAAAAAGTGACCCACGTGTCGAAGTGTTGTTCGCTCTTCGTTGTGTCATTTACCTTTTCATTGTCTTCCAAACTGTCTGCGAAGGCGTAAAGACGCCGGGATCCGGAGTCAACTGCCGTCTCCCGGCTTTGTTCCCCGGACGAACCGCTTTCCTCTTCTCTCAGGACATCCTTTGCAAGTCCGGAAGGCGGAAGCATGCTCTGTGAAATCAAGTTCTCTTCTTTCATACACTCTCCTCGACAAAAGGTCTTAGCGCTGCGAGACCGGAAGGATCAAGAATAAGTACGACACGGCCGTCTCCGAGGATCGTAGACCCGGAGATCCCTGCCGGCGATCCGACCATCGAATCAAGCCCTTTTACGACAATCTCGCGTATTCCTACTATGTCGTCCACAACAAGACCTCGGTACTTGCCGTCCGCCTCTATGATGACTACGTATCCGTTCTCACGGGGCCTGAGAGCGGTCGAGAAACTGTAGCCGAGGTCTATGACGGGAATGACCTTTTCCCGCCACGAGAATACTTTCGCATGATTTACTTCATAACCGTCTTCGGTGCGGAAGCGTATACTCTCAACTATATTCGAGAGCGGCAGGGCATAGACTTCCCGGTCGGCGCTCATCAGCATTGCGCGGGTGATGGAGACGCTGAGAGGCAGGCGCAAGCGGAAGCAGCTTCCGGAACCTTCTTCCGACAAGACTTCTAATCTTCCGCCCAGCCGTTGTATCGACTGGAGAGCGGCATAGAGCCCCATGCCTCTGCCGGCACTGAGATCCGCCCCTCCTTCCCTGGTCGAAAAACCCGGAAGGAACATCAGAGAGTAAAGATCTTCTGTCGCAGACAGGTCTATTCCTTGCCTGGCAGCAGACTCGACCAGGGCCTGCTTCTTGATGCCGGCCCCGTCGTCTTCAACTTCGATCACGACTTCGTTGGCATGGGTTGTCGCCGAAAGTGACACTATCCCCGTTCGCGGTTTTCGCTTCCGGACCCGTTCCCGCGGTGTTTCGATGCCGTGAATTGCGGCATTCCGTATGAGGTGGCCGAGGGCTTCGCTCGCAACCTCGAGGAGGGCCTTATCCATAGGGGTATCCCCACCCGAGGTTTCAAAGTGTATTTCCTTTGTCTCTTTCTCGGATTCGTCGTGGACGATACGCCTCAGATGCCTGAACAGCGTCTTCAGCGGCACCATCCTCAGCTTCATTATGCGTTCCTGGATGAAACCGAGTGTTTTTCCAAGCGCCAACTGCGCGGTGTCGACTTCGTTCCACGCGTCATCGGACGAGCCCATGGTGCGTCCCCGGACCACGGCATCCGTAAGCCTGTTCCGGAAAATCACCATTTCGGCAAGAAGATCAACGAGTTCGTCCAGCGCCGCAAACGGCACACGTATGCTGCCCTGAATATCAGCCTGTCCCGGCCGTTCTTCGGGAACAGCGACGGTTTGTTTGTTTTTCTCCTTTTTTGTCTCCAGCAGACTCCGGAATTGATCGAGTCCGGACAGAATCTCATCAACCTGAGGCTCCTTCTTGTCCAGGGACAGGACCTTATCTTCAAGCACGTGGGCGAGGCTCTGGAGATCCGTCATGCCCATCATTCCGGAATTGCCCTTAATGGTATGGAGTTCTCTCTTGGCTGAATCGAGAGAGTCGGGCAGGTTGTGTGCGTCTCCCGCTTTCAGTCCGAGAAGAATATCTTCAATGCGGTCTATCCGCTCCCGGGCATCGAGGAAATAATCGCCGAGCAGTTCTTCAAAGGGGTCGTGCGTCATCTCCGGCATGTTTGACCCTCCTCAGCCCTGATTGTGGGCATCTGCTCTTCTCGTGCGGAATATTCATGAATAATGTTGGTTAGACGGCGGCATTCGGTATTCCGGGGCTTGAGTTCGACAGCGTCAATACCTGATCAATGAGATCGTAAAGCGCCGTGGCGTCGAAAGGCTTCGTCAGGTATCCACGCGCCCCGGCCTTGAGTCCGCGGAGTGTATCCTCCTCCTTGCCCTCGGTACTGATTATGATGACCGGAATATTTTGAAATACTCTCTCGCGTTTGCAGTATTGCAAGAATTCCAGTCCGCTCATCACCGGCATATTGATATCAAGGATGATGAGGTCGGTGTCGGGATTCTCGCTAAGCTTGGTGAGGGCCTCCTGCCCGTTGAAGGCGTGGATGATCTTCGTCCCCTGGCTGCGAAACCGCATGAAAATCAGGTCGTACATCTTGTGAAGAAGTTCTGAGTCCTCGACGATGACAATCTTGCTTAAACTAATGGCGTTTCTCATTCCACCCCCAAAGTTCTTAGCGCATCCCTAAGGGTATTGCTCGAAACCGGCTTTTCCAGATAGAGATCTGCGCCCAGTTTGTATGTTTTCTCCATGATCTCAGGATTGCCATAGGCCGTGATGAGAATTATCGGTGTTTGGGGACTGTTCTGTTTTACGAACCTGAGTATATCAAGACCCTCTTCGCCCGTTATGCCCAGCCTGAGATCGGCCACTACCGCGTCGTATTTCTTCGCGCTGAGAGACGCCTGAGCGGATTCCACGGTCTCGGCCGTATCAATATCGATGCCCGGACTCTGAAGGAGCTTCTTGAAAGCCATGAGAATGGCCGACTCGTCATCAACTATCAATACATGCTTCGTCATATGCACTCCTTTCTTCCGGCGCATTAACCAGGGTTATCATTAATGCCCATCAATGCATTTTCTCTGATTTAAGCAAAACAAATGCCAAGAGGTTTTCGAGGCGGGATGCAAGAAGAGACAAGGCCTTGCGCGGCCTGAGGGGGCGGGCGTATTCTCAATTCCGCAACAGGATTTTCACATTCTCTTATTCCTTCAGCTTCTTGAGCTTCCGGTAAAGGGTGGCCCGGGAGATACCGAGCGCTTCGGCAGCTTTCTTGGTATCGTTGCCGAACCTCTGCATGACGATCTTGATGTGGGCCTCTTCGACCTTCGTAAGGTCGGACGTGTCGGCGGTTTCCTCAACCGCAACGGGAGCATATTCCAGTCCTGCAAAATGGTCGGGAGTGAGCTGGCTCCCCCGAGAAAGGATAAGAGCCCGCTCAAGAAGATTGCGGAGTTCCCGAATGTTGCCCGGCCAGTGGTACTGCTCAAGAAGCTGCATCACGTCGCGGGATATTTCCATATCCGGAGCGCCAAGGACTGCGAGGAGATGATGCACGAGTCCGGGAATATCCTCGGGCCTCTCGCGAAGCGGAGGAATGAAAATCGGGAAAACATTAATGCGGAAATAGAGGTCTCTGCGAAAATTTCCCTGCTTCGTTTCTTCGAGGAGATCACGGTTCGAGGCGCAGATCAGTCTGAATTCACTCCTCCTCATTTTAACCTCACCGAGACGGCGGTACTGTTTTTCTTCGATGACTTTCAGGAACTGAGCCTGGACGGCCATGTCCATATCGCTGATCTCATCCAGGAAAAGGGTGCCTCCGTCCGCCACCTCGATGAGACCCTGACGATCCTGTACGGCTGTGGTGAATGCGCCGCGGGCATGACCGAAGAGCTCACTGGCGAGAAGCTCGCCCCTCAGATTGGAGCAATTCAGCTCGACGAAGGGCGCCGAGCTGAACGATCCATTGTCGTGAATCCATCGGGCGAGAACTCCCTTGCCGGAACCTGTTTCTCCGAGAAGGATGACCGGAGAAGCATTTTGTGCGGCAAGCAGAGCGAGTTCCTGGACTTTTTTTACTGCGGGACTTTCGCCGAAATAGGACCGGTCCTTCTTTGCCAGTCTCTGGCTGGTGAGATGCGTTCTCCTCAACGTGCCAAGTTCGAGGCTTTTCTTCAGAAAAAGGTCCAGATCCTCCATATTCACGGGTTTCGTCAAGAAATTGTCCGCTCCCCGGCGCATCGCTTCGACCGCAGTAGGGACATCGCCATAACCGGTAATAACCACAATCGAAAGATCGGGATAATTCTCTCTCAGCTCGCGGATCCATTCTATGCTGTTTCCATCGGGAAGGTTCAGATCGAGCAGAATCGCATCAAACCGCTGCAAGAGGAGCAGCTTTTGCCCGGCGGACAGGGAATCCGCCTCTTTCACATTATAGCCTGCCCTGGAAAGATACCTGGAAAAGCCGAATCGGATCGATTCCTCATCGTCAACGAGCATAATAGCCGGTTTCATAATCCTCCTTCCGGAACGACAGGGAGATTCACTTCGACGGTGCATCCGGCTTCGGGATCGTTATTCCAGATCCTCACCCGGCCGCCGTGGGCTTCGACAATGTGTTTCACGATGCTAAGGCCGAGGCCGGTGCCTTTTTTCCGAACGGTGAAGAACGGTTCAAAAACCTTGGACAGATTTTCGGGGCTTATTCCGGCGCCCCGATCAGTCACGCGAACCCGGATGGTATGGCTTTCCGGTTCCATGACGATAATTCCGATTTCGGTGCCTTCATTGCTGTGCTGAGAAGCGTTTTCGAGAAGGTTCAGAAATACCTGCTGCATTTTTTGAATGTCGGCGATCACGAAGGGGCGACCTGCCGAGTGGACGTCCATGCGGGCCGGATGAGACAGAGACGCCGTCGACTGGTTCCATAGGTCGATTACGGAAGAACACATTTCTATCAGCGGCTCTTTTCGAAGCCGCGACTGGAGGAGGGGTTTACCGAGATCGAGCAAGTCCTCCATGAGACGCGAGAGCCTGTCCACCTGAGTCCGGATATGCACAAGGTACGACTGGTATGCGGATTGCTCTCCGAGATCGAGAACCAAAGCTTCGGTGATAGCGAGGATAGCATTGAGCGGGTTTCTCACCTCGTGGGCAACGCCGGCCGTGAGCTGCCCGTACACCTTCATCTTCTCCATCTGGCGCAGCTGGGTCTCCATGGCATTCCATTCGATTTCGTGCGCAACATAGCGGGCGAAGATTTCGAGAAGTTGAATCTCACCGTCGCTGAACTCGCGTTCCGCACTATCCAGAGCTATGATGGAGCCGATGACACTGTCGGAAGTGTCCAGTACGGGGACGTATATGAGGCTTCTGACATCGCCGTCTATGAAGAGGGCCTCCCGGGCCGGTTCCGGCAGAGGCCCGCTCAATGTAAAGACTTCACCCTTACTCTCGACGAAGGAGAGAAGAAAGTCAGTCGGAAAGTGCTGGCCCCTGATCAATGAACCGTCAAGGGCGGCAGATACGGCTCTGAATCTGCCGTCTGCTCTTTTCAGGACAAGCGCACGGGAAGTTTTGAGAAGGTTTGCTATGTTCAGTACGACCTCGTCGCAGATCGCTTTAAAGGAGCCGCCGATCGTGGTCGCCATTTTGTAAACAGAATGGAGAGCTTCCTGCCGCTTGATCAGCTCCTCCTCAGCTTTCTTTCGTTCGGTGATGTCCTCGCAGGCAATAACGATGCCGATCGGGACTCCCTGAGCGTTTTTCACCGCAATGGAAATCAGTTGTACCGGAAAGGTCTCGCCGTTCTTCCTTATGTTGATGCTCTCCCTCTTCCATATTCCCTTCAGATGTATATCTTCAAAAGTGACAGGCTTCCAGAGTTCCTCAGGCGCGAAAATCCTGGAGTCCTTCCCGACTACTTCGTCAACGGAGTATCCGTGAATTTGGGCCTCTGCCGGATTCAAGTAGACGATCCTCCCGTCTACGTCGCTTATGGTGATGCCGATGGGAAGGGACTCGACCGCTTCCTTCAGGAGTTTCAACATGTTCTCAGCGCGTTTGCGTTCACTTACGTCACGAAGGATGCAGCGCATGGCCTCCAGTCTTCCTTCCTCGGTGAAACGGGGTGACGAACTCCCCTCAAAGACTATGACACTTCCGTCTTTCGCTTTCCACTTGATCTCGTAAACGCGACTGGTATCATAACCCGGCTGCTCCATTATCGATTTCAGCACGTTCCGGTCTTCGGGCATAACGAGATCGCGCAGAATGTTGCATCGGAGCAATTCATCGTGCGTGTATCCGGTGAGGCTTGCAGCGCGGCGGTTGATGTCAATGACGTTCCCTCTGTCATCGACGATCAGAATAACGTCGCCTGCCGAATCGAAAAGATCTCTGAACTTTTCCTCGCTCTCGATCAGCTTTTTTTCGAGCTGATGTTTGGAGAGAGCGGATTCGATCGTCGTTGAAAGTTCTCGGTCCGAAAAGGGCTTTACAATATAACCGTATGGACCGGACATCATAGCTTTTTCGATGATCTTCTTATCGGAATATGCCG
>JBFLXP010000056.1:0-12061 GCA_040757315.1 Nitrospirota bacterium | reverse complement strand
AGAAATGGGAAATGCCGATTGACCCGAGCGATCCGACATTCATTATTCCCTTCCCCGTGAAATTCTGGAAATCCTGCGGCTTTACTGATTCAACGGCGATAGTATTTACCACAAGCGGAAGGGCATGTACTCAGGGCGGTTCGACAACGTTTTCTACGTCGCTGGAAGCGCGAGTGCCTGTGCACGAGTCGGGCCACGCCATATTCGGCCTGCCTGATGAATACTGCTGCGACGGAAGTTACTGGAAGCCTTCAGGCCAGGCAAATATCTTTCCGTCGCTCACGGACTGTCAGAACTCGTCCATCAGTCCGGACGGCTGTTTTGAGTTCTGTCCGACTTTCAAATGCTGGCCGGGCAATGCGACTGAAATCCAGAACTGCAGAAACTGGTACAAGCAGTCGGCATGGCCTGATCTGGATTATGAATGCGACTGCAAGGAATATGCAGCGAAGATGAACCTCGATCCGAATCAATGCAAACCGTTGGACGGGACCGTAAATTGTTCCACGACGTGGTGGCCGTACTGGAGCGAACGATGGGTGAGCAACATCTTTTCACTCTCGATACAAACCCCGAACTGGTGTAACTGGAGAGGCGCGGGAATGCAGAATTGCTGCGGCAACGGCTGGTGGAAGTCCGATCCGAATAGTTGCTACATGGTGAATGGAAATATATTCCAGCCTGATTGCGACATGAGGATTTCCGCTAAACTAAATGGCCTGCCTGCCTGTAGTAATGCGGGGACTCTATCGGTGAAGACGCTCTCGCAGGCCGGTCCATCCACAACCGACGATAAGTTTTTCGCTCTTGGATTCAATATGAAGGAAGGGGTCATAACCCTGCTTGGGGCAACTCTTGATTACGGCCCGACGCCGAATTACTTCAATGAGAACGGACGGTTCACAGTCAGAGAACTATCGTCTTCCGGCGAAGAACTGATGAAGACCTTGCTCTCTGATCCGAGGGAATTCAGATTCGGCAGTCATAATAACTTTGAGCAGGGCATGATGATGGGTGATGATGTGAACTTCTTTGTGGTCATGCCCTTCAGGAGCGGCGCGGCAAAGTTCGAAATCATCGACAACGAAACTCAGCAGAAGGTCCATGAGACGGATGTTACGAAAATGGTGAGCGATTTCTGTGAGGAGATTAATTATACCGAACCTGAATGCCAGGCAGCGGGCAAAACAATCTGCTCGTATTTGGGCGACGACCCCAAGCCGTCCATCCTCGACCAGGACATATTTAAATTCTCCGGCACTAAGGGAGATACGGTTACTGTTATGCTTGATGCCGACCCTGCCGGAGCGGGTTCGGGGAAGCGAGTAACCCTTATGCTGATGGACAAGATTAAGAGGACCGTGTTGGTGAAGTTGGACCGCAGCGAGCTCCCTAATCAGATCACGGCGACGTTGCCGAAAACGGGTGAGTATCGTATCATCGTTGCGCAACCAATCCTGACAACGAAAAATAAAAGATATGAAGGAGCGTACTGCCTGACGCTCAGGACCACCACGGAAAGCTATAAGACACTGGCGCCTGCCCTTTGGGTTGAGTAGAAAGCCGCAACAAGGAGGCCGTAATAATCAACTCTGATCGACAACAGTTCACATAGAAGTGCGCACAGCTAAAAATTTTGACTCCTATCAATTATGAAGAGGAAGTAACACTCTCAGAGCTTGGACAGGGTTAAGCAGTTCAGCTACAAGTCTTCAAAACATGAAGAAGACAGATGATCTCCGTTTTTTGACACAAGATTTATGCCAAAAGTGTTTGTTTCCTATCCTACTGCATAAGAAGGGATGCTGGTCTATATTGCCATTTCAATGAAATATTTACAGAATCTTTCATAGCGAACTGAAAAGAAAATTTCTTCTACCTGCGCAATACAGTAAGATTTTGAGAAGGCGCATCGCCTAAACTCACCAAAGACAAAGGGGAAGAAAGAAGAGGAGGTGGTAAAATAATTTTATTTTTAATGAAATCTACGCCGCAAAAATCTCTATGCCTGATATCTGCGGCTTCGGCATCTTCATAGTAACTACGAAAACCGGAATTCCCTTCTTTTTATTCTGATCCAGGATTTTATAATTCTCCGCATAAAGTTCCTTGTCGTCTTCTGGCAGAATCACGAGAACAGCACCCTTCGGAATTCTGTCAAGAACATCCGGATTGTCAAAGGTGTACTTCATCCACTCAGAGTGAAGATCGAGGTTCTTTTTAATCACTTCTTCTTTAGTTATCATTTTAACTCCTTTTCGAGACTATCTTTATATTGCCTCCAATTCATCTTTAAATCAAGGGTGGCAAAGGTGAACGCAAGGTTAAAGGTCTCAAAAAATAGCGGCTGTTTGACCGAGGGAAGTGAGGAAACTTATCAGAAAAATAGACGCCGTCATTTCGAGCCCCGCTCCACCCGATCTCGTTCTGAAGCGACATTGCGGCGAGTGCGGGTTTCAATCGCGGTGCAGACAGAAAGCAATAGAGGAAGACGACCTAAGCTTGTTGGCTGGCATGACTGAGAAGGAACGAAGGAAGTTCAATAGCAAAGGCATTTTCACTGTAACACAACTCTCCTATACTTTCAGGCCACGTCGGCGACCAAGGCGACTCGTCGCCAAGCGCGAGAAGTATCACCATTCCCTGAAAGCACTTTCCATCCGGGACAAAAAAATCCACATTGTCGGCAGACCGGAACTGAAAATCGAGGGGACACCGGTTTTCCTGGATGTCGAGGGACTCCCAGACAACAATTTCTATTACTTGATCGGTGTTCGCATTGAAGACGATAAGGATGTTATGCGTCATAGCCTGTGGGCCGACACGTGTGCGGATGAAGAACGCATATGGAACGCTTTTCTGGATATTTTGTCGGGAATCGACAGCCCCGTCCTGATTCACTTCGGTAGTTTTGAAACGAAGTTTCTAAAAAGGATGTGCGATAGATACGGTGGCCCGTCGGAAGGTTCAGCCGCATCCAAAGCTATCGCGTCATCGATCAACCTGCTGTCTGTAATCTTTGCACAGGTTTACTTTCCTTCGTATTCAAATGGGCTTAAGGAGAACGCCAGGTTTCTTGGCTTCGAATGGAATGATCCTTCATCCTCCGGCCTTCAATCCATAGTTTGGCGTCATCAGTGGGAAGAATCACGAGACCCGACGGTTCAAGAGAAAGTGATCGTCTACAACGCCGAACACGCGATTAAGGCATTTGCAAGGCTTCAAAAAATTGTCTCCGGATTATCGAACAAGAGGGGTATCGACGAATACCTTACCCTATTAAGCGTAGCCGAGACCTGCGAATACCAAGGGCTCGATTTCCTCGACTTTCTGCGATCTGGAGAGAAAGATATCCATGCCTTCTCTGAAACCAAACGAAGGCGAAGGAGAGGCAATGTTAAACTTACCATGTGCAACAAGTAGAAATAGCCGTCTGAACACTTAGGGGGGTACTAACTGAAAAATTGTGACTGGACAATTGCGTCTTGCAAAATTCCTCTATCGCGACTTTCGGGTTGAAAGTATTACAAGTGAACTGATTGTATCCAGAAAATCTTTGCGTCGTCTCAAGGATAGTTACTCGCGCGGAGTACTTTTATAAGGAAACAAGTTTCAGTTTCTAATACTCATCTCTTTGCAAATGAAAGGCGCACGAAATGAATTTTATCTTCTGTGCAGAATAGATGAAGGAAGAGGGTTCCCGCTGAAACGGGCACGTATCAAGGTTTGTAACCGTATTCAGCATGGTCGGGGAGAAGTCCGCACCGAGGACTTTCAGGTGAACGGGAGCGCCGAGGCCATTATCGGAGGGAGGCGTGGCTATGCTTAGATTTCAGGACATCACTTCAGCCACAAGTCCTCGGAATCGTATCGAGAGGCAGGATGATGATTATGGCAGGAAGCATAGCCTATATGGATATTTATTCCCATTTCAATTAAACAAAGAAAAATCTGGATGTGAGATGAGGAGGATTATTGTAAGCCTTCCCTATTCGAACATCTTAGTATATGACTAGTGCTGAAGGTATTGACAACAGCAATATCTTTTTAAGAAAATAGGATATGGAAATTACTGAATTTGAGTGGGATGACGACAATATCGTACACATGGCAAGACATAACGTATCCCCGGATGAAGTTGAGGGTGTTGCTTTTGATGACGAACCTTGGGTGAAGAGGGGGCGCGGGGAAACCCGCTATATGCTGGGATGTACCGTTGGCGGAAGGTATCTTTTTGTCGTTTATGTGCTGAAGGGGAAAGGGAAGGCAAAAGTTATAACAGCTATGGATATGGACGAAAAAACACGAAGACTTTATAAAAGGAGAGGCAAGTAATGAAGAAGCTGCCGACTTTTAAGACACAAGAAGAAGAGAAAAGGTTTTGGGAGAAGCATTCGATAGCTGAATATTGGGGAGAACTTGAGGAAAGTACTGATACTTTCGAAAGACCACGACTCATCCCTGTGACGTTGAAATTCGATCCGCTTGTCCTGAAAAAACTGAAGATGCTGGCACGGAAACGAGGAGTCTCATACAATGCCTATATACGTCTTCTGCTTGCCAAAGGTGTCGAAAAAGAAATACTCCAGGCAGTGAAGTAAGCGGTTGAGTGCGCTTTGGATATACGATGATCCCTATCTTCTTGTCGACATGCGAGGTTCGAACAAGCGTCATTCCGCTGCGAAGTTGAGGAATGACGCTTATTCGTAGTCACTACAGAGCAACAGGGAGGCTACAACTCAAAAACGCTCTTGCCGGGGTTTTCAAGGGAATACCAGATGGAGAGGTAGTCTCTTGTCTGTCTTGTGATGAGGAAGTTCTTCCTTACGTATTCTCGCGCTGCCGTACCCATTCCCAGCGACATATTGGGATTATTGAGAAGCTGCCGGATGCGGAATGCGGCCCCGTCGACCGAGTGGACCAGGAACCCCGTGACGCCGTGGATTATCTGAAGAGGAATGCCTCCCACGGCGCCGCCGATGACCGGTTTCCCCTTCCAAAGCGCCTCCGACACAGTCAGACCGAACCCCTCTTTTATTGATTTCTGCACAATGACTGTTGCCGCTCTCTGCAATGCATTGATGTCTTTGTCGCTGAAGGGAGGCAGAAGAAGGATATAGATATCCGGATCGTCGGCGGCGTATTCCCTGACGTCGTTCAGCACTATTTCTCCTTCAGGGTCGTCCGTGGCAGGACTTCCCGCCAGCACAAGAATACAGTCATTGTATTTCTTGACGGTCCGGAATGCCTTGACAACGCCAAGAGGGTCCTTAAACCTGTCGAACCTCGAAACCTGAAGAACCATCGGTCTGTCTGTGGGAATCTGGAATCTGCTCAGAGTTTCCTGTATCTCCTCGGCCCCGAGTTCGCGGTTTTTTGCGCTGACCGGATCAATGGACGGCGGGACAATGAATTCGTGGAGGGGAAGGGCGCGTGTGAATCTTGCGACCGAAAAAACGGCTGCATCGTATTTGGAGCAATACCGGGTGAGATAATCGCAGACCTGTTCCTGCGGGTTCGAGACGTCGATATGGCAACGCCATATCCATTTCCCCTTCTTTCTGAACTCGACGAGAGCGGCCGGCTGCGGATCATGGATCAGGACGGCGTCCGCTTCGAGATCAAGCTTCGCCGCGTTCAGTCTGTTTACCTCGAAATGGTAATCCCACATCTCCTGAGAAACGGTTTCCGGAAAACCCTGAAGCGCATTATGGACCTTTTTTGTGATATCAAAAAAACGTTCGTCTCCTGCGATGACTTCCCACCGTGCGTCGATCCCGAGTTCCGAGAGCATGGGGACCATCCTCTGCAGAATTTCTGCAACTCCTCCACCCGCGCGGGTTGAGTTTACATGGAGAAAAGACCGTTTATTCAATTTTTCTCCCAGTATCTGCAGCAGGGTGAGGTCGCCTTTCGGGGCTATGCCTACATACTCATCAAACATTTGCCGACCACCTCTATATCCGCCCTGACTTCCTGTTCGACCATTCCGATGATATGATCACGTATCTCCCCGGTCCGGTGCATGAAGGGGTCGATCCCCCTTATCCTTCCGGCCAGTTCTTTCTTGTCGAGAGAGTCTTCGATCCACCGGGAAAAATCGTCGGTGCTTGCTCCGAGGCGGCTTCGGGCCTCGTAGAAGTGATAGTAGATGGACCCCTCGTCGACGTATTTTATCGCCATAAGAAATTCGGCAAGATTCCCGGCCCTGATTCCCACGGGAAATGTGAACGTTATCGTTTCGTTGAAGTAAAACTCGTCGCCGGGCAGTGACTTCCTCGGCTCCGGGAATGCTCTCAGGTACTCATCTATTGTTTGTACGAGCACATCTCGCAATTGCCCTATATCCCGGAACTCATAAGGATCGATGTTCGACAGCTGTTCCGACAGGGCCCTTTCTTCGAGGCTCTCACCAGCCCAGTGGGCGAAATCGTTCGTGTATTCAAGAACATGAACTTTCAAGAAATACTGATATGTATGATGGAAGATGCAGTCTCCGCTGACAACGGCGATCACGTCTCTCAGTTCTCTGAGGGTCTTCGCCTTTTTCCCCGTTGCCCTGAGGATGCTGACACACTCCTTAAAATTAAAAGGTTCGATCAATCCTGCCATTCCTTCTCCTTCCTGATATACATTGTCCTGTGCGGGAAAGGTATTTCTATGCCCTCTTCCCTGAACCGCCTCAATATTCTTTTTCTCAGTTCATGCTGAACGATGTACTGGTCGGTGAATTCATTCACCTGGCATATGAGGGTAAGGTCGAGGGAGCTCTCCCCGAATCCGGGGATAAACCGAACGAACGGTTCAGGGTCCCCGAGAAGCCCGGGAACCGTTCCGACGGCCTTTTTCGCTTCTTCAACCAGCACTCGTTCCACGTGGTCGGCATCGGATGAGTAGTCCACGCTGACGGGTAAGAGGAGCGATATGTTCCTGCCCGGCAGATAATAGTTCGTCACGACGCTCTGCGAAAGCTTGCTGTTGGGAATAACTACGATGCTGTTCTGCAGCATTTTCACCCTTGTCGTCCTCCAGGTTATATCTTCCACATATCCCTCCTGCCCTGATTCGAGTTTTATGAAGTCCCCGACTCTGATCGATTTCTCCATGAGGATATGTATTCCCGCGAAAAGATTCGCCAGAGTATCCTGGAGCGCCAGAGCAACAGCGAGGCCGCCGACCCCGAGCGCCGTCAAGAGGGGCGTTATCGAAATACCGAGGGCGCTCAAAATGATCAGGAGCCCGATGCCGAGAACCGCACTCTTCAAAACGCCGAGAGCAAGGCCGGTTGCCGGAACCGGAAGGTTCGCCTTAAGCACGTAGTATCTGAATATCCTGCCGGCCAGGTTTGCAGACGCGACGGTGACCGAGAGTATCACGATGACATAAATCGTTTTACTCACGTACAGCACGTACTTTTTCGGAATATCCGACACTTCCGCCCCGATATAGAGACCGATGGCCAGGCACCAGTAGATGGTGGGCGTTTTCAAAGACTCGAAAATGATATCGTCGATTTTTGTCTCTGTTCCCTCCGCCCAGCGATGGAAAATCCTGAAAGAGACCGCTCTGACTGCGAGAAGTACTGAAGTGGCTATGAGTATGGCAGCCGCCGGGATGATGAGCTTCTCGTAAGGAATAATCATGCTATCTATTATCCTCCTCGACCGCCTCCCGAATATTCGCAAGGATATCGGGAATGGCCGATGTCACCCTGTCCCAGCCTGCAATTAGCGGCACGCCAAGGGGGTCTTCGGTGATCACCTCGGCCGCTTCCCTGATACCGCTTGTGAACGTATCGACAGCGAGACTCTCTTCATGTCTGTCGAAAATGAGGCCGTTTATCGCAGCGTCATCTTCGTATCTTTTCAGCATATCCTGTGCCGTCGTCGCGTATGTCGCAACCAGCGACTTAAAGAGCCCCTCCGAAAAAACTATACCTTCGGAGGCGAGGGTTCTGAAAATGGATTTGCATATATCGACGCACATTTTATTAAGACCCATGGTTGCATCGTCGGGAGAGAGTTCCTGATGTTTATGCTCGTAATTGTCCGCGATATCGACCTGGCACACCCTTCGCACCGAGGTATTCCGGTAGACCTCTGCCAGAACCCCGACTTCAAGCCCCCAGTCGCCGGGAATCCTGTTAATCCTTGCGAGGTCGACGTCCATCGAAAATTCACCGGCAAGAGGATACCGGAAACTGTCGAAAAAGTCGAGTATCGGCAAATATCCAAGAATCTTCTGCAGAGATCTTATGAGCGGCGTCACAAGAAGACGTGTCACTCTTCCATGCATCTTATCGGTTACTCTGCTGTAGAAGCCCTTGCAGAAGTCGTAGTCGAGATTCGGATTGGTTACCGGATAGCACAGGCGTGCCAGCAGGTCTCTGCCGTAGGTAAGGATGTCGCAGTCATGGAGCGCGATTCCGTGAATATACTGTTTTGAGAGGATGTATCCGTAAGCCATCCACGCGGACCTCCCCTTGCCGGACTCTCCGATAGGAAGTCCCGCAGCTTCTATGGCTCTGTAAATCGCATCGAGTCTCGGGCCGGTGTTCCAGACAATTCTGACATTCTGCGGAAGGACCGAAAAAAAATTTCTTGTGAAGCCGAATTCTTCTTCCGACGCAGGCCCAAGCGTGACGACGATATCCTTTATGTATTTGATCTCCTTCAGTTCCCTCACTATCCCCTTCAATGCGTCTCCCTCAAGTTCACTGTACAGGGACGGAAGCACAAGGGCAATCGGCCTTTCCTCTGCATACCAGCTCAGTTCCGCCTCGATCTTTTCAAGATCAATTCTGCCAAACCGGTGAAAAGTTGCTACGACACCTGTCTGATGAAAATCTGCCATGAGAACGTCCTTTCGTGGTCTTTATGAAATAATACCCAAATCCGGCGATAGTTTGTTCTAAAGTCAGGGTGACGGAATATTCTTCTCTTCCATCATAATCCCGACATCGAAAAACAGGCTTTGCCCTATCTGCCTGAATTTGCCCAACAGGACAGAGGCTTCTTCATCGCCGGCATCCGCCTTCGACTCAAGATCTTCATAAGCTGTTTTCGGCAACCTGTAAAAGACATTCTGGGACTGCCATAAATTTATGCTGAAAGGCATGGACTTGATCAGTTCAAGCATTCCCCAGACTTCCGTAAGCGCGGAAACGTCCCGAGGATTCCTCCGCAGCTTATCCATCTTTTTTTCCAATGAACGCCTTATGATGAATTCGAGTTCAAGGGAGTCAATCGTCACATTCCATCTGTTCATTTCTTTCATTATATTCCCGATTCTCTGACTGTCGGTGACTTCCGATGTAAAGGCTTTCTTGATATCGAAGTTCAGAATGAACTCCGCCGTAGTGAGGAATATCTTCGGCACCGGTATGCCCGCTTCCTGCAGGAAGACAGCCAGGACACTGCTATTCTCATATACAGAGCGATAGACATGTCCAAACTCATCCATTTTTTCAGCGATGACAATGTCTATAATCCGCCGCTGATCGTCCCTGAAAAGGTCCAAAAGTGAATAGCTGCGTGCACCGAAGCGGGCATCCATCAGCCGCACTGTCTCTGCAAGGTCGCCCTTTTCAAAGGCCGCAATCATCTCGCCTTTCGTCGCCTGATACGTCCGATCGTCAGAGAATGACTGTATTCCTCCGTTGAAGACATGACTGCCTAAATGCAGAACACAATAACCGGTCCTCTCCGTCTCCAGCGTTATTTCCGAAGTGATGCCGATCCTGCCGACGGCGAGTTTTGATTTCTCGACTTGCAACATCTGATAGTCCTCTTTGTTGACGTCATAGCAGTAAATCTTTGCATGGTCCTCGTATTCCTTGATCACGGAATTCAGCGCATAATGGGCCGCAACTTTTCCGAGGTCTATCATGTCCGGCTTTACTAATTTTTCATAAACATGGGCGCCGTCTTTGTGCTCGGCTATATTGCTTTTTGCCTGCGACAGGTCTTCCAGAAAAGTGTTCTCCATGCCGTCGTCGAAAAGTCCCCTGGACAACTGGATGGTCCTGCCGGCATATTGAAGGATCTGGACGGTTTCAATTCCGGAGAGTTCGTCGAAAAACCAGCCGCAGCTTGTGTACATCAGCATGGCGTGCCTCTGTATCTCCATGAGTTTTAGGATATCGATCTTTTCATCGGGGGTCGGGTCTTTCAGAACATGCGTCTGCAGGTATTTGCCTATGGTCTCTTCCGAACGGTTGAGTATAACTTCTATATAATCGTCTCTGGCCTGCAGAGGATCTTTAAGATAGGCCTTTGCTTTTTGTTCATATCCGGCCGCCAGTCCGTCTCTCAGCCGGTCGAGTGAATCTCTCAGCGGCCTCCTCCACTCCTGGTTCCATCCGTTGTGGCTGCCGGAATTGCATCCGCAATTGCCTTTCCATCTCTCTATACCGTGGGGACAGCTCCATGATGTATTTTCAATTATCTCAACTTCGTGCGTGGGTGGATTTTTTTCGAGATACTCTCCATAATTTATTAGTTTTCCAGCGCCGTTCGTTTCTATGCGGCTGAGCGCAAAGGCGAGGGCCATATCTCCAAATTTATGATGATGGCCGTAAGTCTCGCCGTCCGCAGCAATATTAAGCATCTGGGGCCATTGACGAAGGTCGGAGAAACCTGTCAGAAGACGGTTTGTAAAACTTTCCCCGCTGTCAAGCAATTCTTTTTCAAATGCGACTGCACGGGATATTTGTCCGTCGTAGAAAAAAATATTTATCTTGCGGTTTGACGGAAGCCTGCAAAGATATGCCCTTGAAGGGTCTATCCGGCCGCCGCTTACATCTTTCCATTTACCGAAGCCCGTTCTTCTCACCTTAGACACTTGATGAGGGGCAAGGATGGTAAACTTTATGCCGAACTCGGCAAGCATGTCCAGTGTTTCGACGTCCACCGCTGTTTCCGGAAGCCACATGCCTTCCGGATATCTTCTGAACCTGTATTCAAAATCCTTTATGCCCCATATTATCTGGGTGCGCCTGTCGCGTGAGGAGGCCAGAGGCATTATAATATGGTTATAACATTGCGCTATTGCGTTGCCGTGCCCGGACCTCTGCGCTATGCTGTTTTTGTCCGCTTCCAATATGGCCTGATAAATCTCGGGGGCGTTTGTCTGCATCCATGAAAGCAGGGTGGGACCGAAATCGAAACTTATCAGTTCGTAATTGCTTACGATATTTACTATGCGGCCCTCTTTATCGAGGATTCTGGATGCGGAATTCGGGGCATAGCACTCTGAAGTGATCTTTTCATTCCAGTCGTGGTATGGATAGGCGGAGTCCTGAATTTCTATGGCCTCAAGCCATGGATTCTCTCTCGGCGGCTGATAGAAGTGACCGTGAATACATACAAAGCGCTCCATGTATTCCGATTCAAGAACGGCTCTTCCCGCATTTTATGTTATTTCTCATAATTGGATCCTCCGTCCATTAAGCAAAGTTAGCAAAATGGATGCCCGTCGTTACCGCATTGATTTTATTGCTATATATGGAGAGAACAATAGAATCATAGGGAAATCTGCCTGCTTGATGGGGCAATTTTCCTTGCAGTGGATTGACAACCATTTCTTAAAGTCTTAAAAAAACAACAAATGTGACCCGGTATGCCTTTTGCTTCAGTTCTGAAGGAAATCGCTTGCAGGCGAGTTACAGATAAAGGAGAAATGACGAGGGGGTTTTGACAATGCGATCAACAAAAAAAAGGAGGAAATTATGAAAATCCCGTGTATGAAATACTGGGCGTGCTATCTGGCATTCGTGATGTTTCTTATCGGAATTTCTCCCAGGGTTTATGCAGGACTTGCTCCTTCCGAGATAGTGATAATCTCACACTTCGACAGAGGGGCGGATTTGCAAAGCATTCAGAAGGTCCTTGAGACAAAGGTCATTCGGGAGCGGCTCGAAGCTCTGGGGTTCACTGAAAAAGAAATTCATGCAAGATTTGATCAGCTCACCGACTCACAGATCCACGAACTTGCACAGAATATCGATCAATTGACTGTCGGTGGAGATGGATTGGGCTTGGTAATAGGCCTTCTTGTAATA
>JBFLXP010000055.1:0-12070 GCA_040757315.1 Nitrospirota bacterium | reverse complement strand
GGATCAAGGGAAGATGAAATCGACACCTTGAATTCCCTGCAGAGGGAAGGCGTCACGATCATCGTAGGCAAGGAAAATATAGGATATGCCCGCGCCGTTAACATCGGGATAGCACAGGCGAAAGGAGATTTTGTCCTCATTACGAATCCGGATGTTCTCTACGAGCCGGAAAGCATACAACATATGATGCAGTTGCTGAAAGAATTCCGCACTTGCGGGGCGGTCGGGCCGAGAACCTGGTGGGACAGGAGTATGTCTTTCTTTCTTCCCTATGCTGATCCGGCAACACCTCTAAGGATATTAGGAGAGTGGCTTATGGGAATATCACAGTCCACTCATGAAATATTGTTGAGGCGGTGGATGAAGAAGATGCTCAGATTCTGGTTGTCGAAAAACCCATCCAAACAGGAGACGCTCTCGGGCGCTAGCATCATGACGACAAAAAGGGTTTTCGACAGAGTCGGCGGCTTCGACGAATCCTTCGCCCTCTATTTCGAAGATACCGACTGGTGTCTGAGGGTAAAGAGAGCAGGGTATGATCTCTATCTGGAGCCTCGCGCGCATATCATCCATTATTACAACCAGAGCGCAAAACTGGACATCGCCTCGGCAAATAAGAAATTCGATGATTCCCGCAATCTCTATATGAGGAAACATTTCAAATGGCGGAGGTTGCTCACCGCATCCCTGCCCTCATCGGCAAAACCCACCGATATCGCCCGGCGATATGCGGATATGGGGCAACTCTCATCTCCACCTCGGTTCAGTACGAACATAGACGCGGACGGGCTGTTTTTATTGTCGCCTGTCGCTACCCTGATACCATCGGCAGGAGCTTTTTTCAGGGGGGACACATTCGAGATTCCATCGGATATCTGGGATCGCCTCGGAAGCGGAAGGTATTTCGCACGGGCGTTCGAGATGGACCATCTGAAGGATTGCGGCTCATGGACCTGGATCAAGTAGTGTCTGCCCATAAACTACTGTTTTCCGAAAAAGTCGTCATTCCCGCGAAGGCGGGAATCCAGTAAGTTCAATAGGTTGATTCCGGATCAAGTCCGGAATGACAGATGACCGACTTTATGGACAGACTATAGAAGGTCACAGACATGTCTGGAAGAAACAGAAGCGGAATCAAATGATGATAATCCGGGAATGGACGCCTGAAGATGAAGTCGGAGTAAGAAGGCTGTTTTCCCAATGTTTCGGGAAAGAACTCTCCCATGAGGAGTGGTCATGGAAATACCTTGATTCTCCCTGGGGAGGCGCCGGCACGGTCGTTGTGGATGATGAACAAATCGTTGCCCATTACGGCGCTCTGAAAACGAAGTTCTACGGAAAAGGAAAATACTACGATGTCTTTCAGCCATGCGACGTCATGACCCACCCGAAATACCGGGCAAGATTTTTTACAAAAAAAGGGGCCATGGTAAAAGCGGGAGAACTATTTTATTCCGTTAACCCCATGGATTTTGCCTTCGGCTTTCCGTCGGAGCGGCACGCTATCCTGGGCACAAAGCAGCTCGGCTATACCGAGCACGGGTATGTGTCCGTCCTGAGAAAAGAGGGGCTGGAAAGCGCTTCCTTCGCAAACCCGTTGTTACGTATAGAGCAGGCATGGGATGCCGTTAATCCGACAGAACTCGACGCGCTCTGGCTGGGAGTCAAGGATGAATATGGCCTTACCATCGAAAAGGATGCTAAATACATTTTCTGGCGCTACCGGGATCATCCCTCCAGGCGGTACGAACCTCTCCTGATACGAAACCGCTACAAAAGAAAACTCAGAGCTTTCGCTGTTCTGCATGCAACAGAGGACGAGCTGTGCATAATGGATCTTTTCTGCGAAAAGATGATGAATGTGAAGTCCGTTTTAAGGCTTATCGAGAACAAGGCCATTCAACTCGGACTGAAGGCCGTAACGATGTGGGTCAATCCCCATGAAAATCTCAATGAGACCCTCGCTGACTGGGGATACAGATCGGGGAAAGGGGTACCTTACATTTTTAAGATCATAAGAGAAGGGATAACTGCCCCGTTTCTTTTCGATAACTACTGCTACCGTATGGGCGATTACGACGCTGCATAGACTGTCTCCGAACGCAGATACTATGACCCTAATATCTCGATACCGTTTCGCGCTATTCCCGCTTGCTTGCCCGCCGTTCTTTCGGTGGGTCGGGCAGCTTTCTTATCTTCCCGCAGCGTGTCCATGATTGTCCGGTGTAGTGTTTGTCAAATGCGCAAACGCGCGTCTGAGATCGACTGCGCATAACACCTGATAACCAACGCCTCGACGATCATCTCAGAAATGAGGAATGCCGCTCGAAAACTTTCCGGCCATTTGCTTTGTCCAATGTCAAGGGCTGACCCCTTTTCACTCAAGCTCAGACTTGATAGACCCCTTACTCCAGATGGTCGCCTCGGCGTTCCGTTCACCTGCAAGTGTGGATGCTCAGTGCTTTATGAAACATGACGAATTTCATTCGAAATATTCAAAGCTTAATATAGGAAGGGTCAATAGTCTGATATTTGGATGATGAAGTCTCTTAGATGCATTGAAAAAAGTCGGAAATCCTGATACCTTAATGCATGGCTGAAAAAACAAATCACGAATCAATCTTTCAGAGAAACATTCAGAGAGCAGTCGAGAAGGGTTTTATTTCTTTTTCTTCTGATAATTCCAAGATTACATATCATTGCAGCCGGGACTATACTGTAAGTTTCAAAAAGCCAGAGGAAAAAGTAAGAGCATCTTATTTTGCCGAGCTGGTTCTGGATTATGAATATCCCGATAAGAAGATAGACATTGAGGTTATTGTCCCGAGAAGAAAACCGGAAGACAGGGCAGATATTGTTATTTATGAGGATGCCGAATTAAAAAAGCCTTATCTGGTTGTTGAGTGTAAGAAGGACGGCATTACAGACGCTGAATTCAAACAGGCCATTGAACAGGCTTTCGGCAATGCGAACAGTCTAAGGGCAAAGTTCGCTGCTGTTATTGCCGGCACTACAAAGACGATCTTTGATGTTGCGGGATTTAACCCGAGCGAAAGAGAAAGAAATGTAATATCGGATGTTTCTGTAAGATACGGAAAAACTCCTAAATACAGATTTGTTAAAGGCGATCCGGCAAGAGATCTGAAGGTCGTCTCAAGAGAAGAACTCATCAGGGCATTGGAAAAATCCCACGACACAGTCTGGCAGGGCGGCAGACTTGCGCCTACAACTGCTTTTGACGAAGTATCAAAACTTCTTTTCTGCAAACTGAAAGACGAGAAGGGCACGAAGAAGGGCGATACTTATAAATTTCAGATCGGTACACATGAATCGGCAGAAGAAGTTTACGATAGGATTGATTCTATTTATCAGAAGGCAAAAAAGGAAGACTCAGAGGTTTTTAGAGAAGATATTCGTTTGGACGCTAAAATTGTCTACAACGTTGTCGAGCACCTGCAGGAACTGGCTATAAACAAGATTGATCTGGACACTAAAGGGGTTGCATTCGAGCGGTTTATGCAGGACTTCTTTAAAGGCAAGATGGGGCAGTTCTTTACACCACGCCCAATTGTTGAATTTGCCGTCAAGATGCTTAATCCTGAAAGGACTGATTCAATCCTGGACCCTGCCTGTGGAAGCGGCGGCTTTCTGTTAAATGCAATGGATTTGGTCAAGAAATTTGCAGAAAAAAACTATGACGACAGAGAAGCATGGGAGCATTGGCATAACTTTGCGATGAATAATCTTTACGGAATTGAGATCAACGACCAGATTGCAAGGGTCTGCAAGATGAATATGATAATACATGATGACGGACATACAAATGTAATCAGCACGGATTCTTTAAGAGATATTAAAGAAATTACGGATATGCATAAAGGCTTCAAAAAGGATTATTTCGACATCATCCTTACCAATCCGCCGTTCGGCGCAATTGTCAAATCAACAGAGAAAAACTATTTGGAAAAGTATGACCTCGGCAAGGGCAAGAAAAATCAGAAGACAGAGATAATGTTTATTGAGAGGTGCATAGATTTTGTAAAGCCGAAAACCGGCAGGATTGGAATCGTATTGCCGGACGGGATTCTAACAAACTCATCGTTGCAATATGTCAGAAACTTTATAATGGAGAAATGCCAGATATTGGCTGTAGTCTCCCTGCCACAATTTGCCTTCACCCATTATGGTGCTGGCGTTAAATCTTCACTTGTGTTTCTGAGAAGAAAAGGTGAAAACGAAAGATTAACAAAATATCCAATCTTCATGGCGATAGCTGAACACATCGGCTATGATGCTACGGGCAGAGAAGACCCTGTAAATGATTTGGATAGGATTTACGACGAATATAAGAAATTCAGAAAAAATCAAAACCATAGACCAGCCATTAAAATTTGCTTTTTAGTAGATTCAGCAGCAATCGCAGGAAGATTTGATCCTGTTTTTTATAATCCCATTTATATTGAAAATGAGAAAAAGATTAAGAGAAACAAGTGGGAAGTTAAAACTTTAAAAGAGATTGCCAATAAAATTGTCGATGGCCCTTTCGGTAGTCAATTAAAGGTAAACGAGTATGTCAAAAACGGCATCCCTTTAATTAGGGTTAAAGATATTAAGAATGGAGAACTGTTAGAGAACGATTTTGTTTTCATTACTCCAGAAAAGCATGAACAATTAAAAAGAAGTAAGGTATTCTCAGGCGATGTAATACTGACTAAAGCAGGTTCTGTTGGGAATGCAGCAGTATTACCAAAACATATTGCTGAGGCTAATATTACGTCTCATTTAGCAAAAATTGAATTAAAAGAAGGAATAAATGCCGAGTATGTTTGTCATTACTTAAATACGACACTCGGCAAACTGCAAATTCAAAGACTTGGCAATAAAACAACACGCCCTGAACTGAACATATCTGAAGTTTCGGGAATTAAGGTCGTTCTTCCTCCGCTTGAGATCCAAAATAAAATCGCTGATGAAGTTAAAAAACGAATCTCTGAAGCCCAAAGGCTTAAAGCAGAGGCAAGCAAAGTTATCGAAGAAGCTGAAAAGCAGGTTGAAGAAATGATATTAGAGGATTGAGATAATAGAAGGAGATAAATAGATGATTAAAAGCCCAGAAACAAAAGTTAATCCTGATGTATTGAAAACGCTCCGCGAGAGTTCTGGATATACGGTTGAGGAGATGGCAAGAAAGATTAAAACCACCGTTACTAAAGTGAAGGAAGTCGAGGAAGGACTCGCCTCATTCACTCTGACGCAGATAAAACAATTGGCTGATATTTACCACCGTTCCCTTGCTGCATTTTTTACAGATGCACTTCCTGTAATGCCTGCGCTGACTGACTTTAGAATAAATCGTGAAAGAAGATTAACCCCACAGGTATATATAGCTGAAAGAAGGGCCTATTACATTGCTAATAAATTGTCTGAATTGACAGACAAAAGAAGTCAGCTCCCAGATTTTCCTGAGACATTAAAACCTGATGAATTGGCACGGGAATTCAGACAATTATTGAAAGTCGGTCTGTTGAAAGCGAAGAAACCAGAAGAACTTTTAACGCATTATAAACAAGTATTAGAAGAAAAATTACTGATATCGATCCTTGAATTACCATTAAAGGCAGAAGATGTCAGAGGTTTTAGTGTTTCTGCCGACGTCTCTGTTATTGTTTTGAATGAGGGAGATAATCCATCCATAAAATTATTTTCTCTTTTCCACGAAGTATATCACCTACTAAAAAGATCTTCCGGTATATGTTCAATAGAGATTGAGCAAAAGGACGGAGACATAGAAGCAAGCTGTAATTTGTTTTCTGCAGAATTCCTCGTCCCGTTAGATGACTTAAAGGGAGAGTATAAGAAATTTACGCAATTGGATGAAAGCACAGTTTCAGAGCTTTCCAGAATTTATGGAGTGAGTAAACAGGTAATTATGCTCAGACTTCTTTGGTTAGGTTATATTCCTAAAGAAAGATATGAATACTTCAAGAAGGAGGGGGAAAAGAAAATAAGAGGGAAAAAGTTTGGCCGCAGAGATTGGGATAGAGTATTCCAGAATCGCGTTGGCAATTTAGTTGTTAGAGAGGCGACTAATGCTTATCGGTCAGGCAAAATTTCCTATTCTGAGGTAATGGATATCTTGAGTTTGAAAGCAAAATACACTGAAAAATTTGTCGAACGGTAATTGGAATGCCCCGAGATCCGGAATTATTCCCGAAAATAATATATTGCATTGATTCAAGTTGTTTAATAAATCTCAAGCCTTTCCGGAGCGATGTATTCCCCACGATTTGGAACAAATTAGAAATCATGATAAAAAATGGAGAGTTAATAGCACCGTCGGAAGTTTATGGAGAAATTGAAGCTGGAAAAGATAAAATCTATGACTGGTGTAAAAATAATAAGGAGATGTTCAAAGATTTAGATGAATGTCAAATCCAAAAACTGCAAGAAGTTAAAAAGCAGTATGATAAAAACTATTGGGAAAATGAAATTAATAAACCGAAGTGGGCCGACCCGTGGATCATAGCTTTAAGTATTTGTGAGGAAGCAATCATTGTTGCAGACGAAAAAACCACACAGAATAGAATACCAGCAATATCTTCAATGTTTGGTTTAAAATGCCTTGAGTTAATAGATTTTTTTAAAGAGATAGGGATTAAATATTGATGCGAACTCCCGACAAATTCTGAAAAGATGGCTACGAGTTGGGACAGGTCTCTACTCTTACACATCAGCTTAGACCTGCTTCCGTCTTTTGTAACAATTTCAGCTTGTACTCCTCGGAATTCGCAGGATTGTCGTTCCTGTTGACTTCTGTGAGAACATGGCACTAAGCAAATGAAAACCTATCTGCGTCTTTCTTGTGAACTGTTGACCACAAAAGCAGAGACAGTGTCCATAAACAACTACGAGCAGCCTCTCCGGCGCATCATATTCACATCATGAACTCCGAGGATAGGAGACCGCGTCTGAATAGACGGTGATTTGATTTTGACTTCGCGAAATACCTAATTTTTGTAGTAAAAATACTACAAGAAAACTGGATTTTTTCTGATGTCAATAATTTTCTGCCTGTGCTAAAACAGAGCAAACATTCTTGGATCATCTCCAAAAAAGTTGATAAGACGGGCTTGAGCCAGTTCAACCGTCGAAGTGAATAATGAATAATTAACATGCTATTCATAAGAATTTCATCATGGTGTAAAGGAGATTGTGTTTTTATCTATGCCAAAAGGGGAGGCGATGCGTACAATATAGAGTCTGTGCATAAAGTCGTTTGCTTTGTCGTGCTGGACTTGATCCGGCATCCAGAATGCCCTGAAAATATTGGATTCCCGTTTTCACGGGAATGACGCTTTTTTTTAATCTGTCAGTTTATGGACACAGACTCTAATCTAATAGGAAAGAGGAAGAAAAAGGAACAGCCTACTTTTTGAGGGGTGATAGAGAGAAAGAGGGAGGCACTTTTAGGACGTAACAAACAGAATCAACATGTGGATTCTTAAAATTACCAAGGAGGATGTGAATGGAAAGAAAGAAGTCTATTCGTATTGAAAGAATGCTGACGTATCTTTTTTCGTTTGTGCTTTTATTATGTCTAACATCCTGCGGCGGGGGAGGGGGGAGCGACGGGATTTCTTCGGACAGTATTCAGCCTTCAAACACGACGTCATCCGGTTTCATCGACGGTGGCGCTTCTGACGCTGTATCGAGAGAGGTGGTTCTTTCGATATCCGCAACGGATAACAAAGGGGTCGCGGCGTATTTTGCTTCGGAGAGTTCTGAAAAGCCCTCTGCCGACTCGGCGAAGTGGACTTCAATCTCTGCCACGAATTTCTTCTCGGATGACGTTTCTTTCACTCTTTCTGAAGGGTACGGGAATAAAGCTGTATACGTCTGGTTCAAAGATGCTGCCGGGAATATTTCAGCATCTGTAAGTGATTCCATACATCTTGCGATTGCAGCGGCACCGCCGGAGTCTCCGGAGCCCGTGGCATTTTTTAATATGGGTCTTCCACCGGTGGGATGGACTTCGGGCCAGGCATGGATCAACGCGGTTGATGATGCCGCAAAACCCGGAGATAGCAGTGTGGAAATCGATTGGGTCAGGTTTTACTGTATCGTGGGCGGATTTGAGACTATAGTCTCGGGAGAGTATACGGGAAATGAGACAGGCATTATTCCCGATGGAGGGGGACTTTATCTGAGAAATCCATGGTTTGGCGGTGACGACTACCACGAGCCTCTTTCCTATCTTTCCACGGGCGAAACCGTCACGTACCCACTGAGTTCCGGATCCGACAGAGTCTGGCATCCGATCGGTAAGCGCGAAACGGTTCCCGTCGGTGCGACACGCTGTTATGCTTCGGCGAGGGTGAAACCGGACGGGGAAGCCCTTGTGCAGGTCGGGCTTGACTTCTGGGTTAATGAGACGGTGGGTTACTGCGGTCCGGAACTGTGCAACAAGGAGGCATCGGGAAGCAACTGGTATGGAGAGTCTGTCGACTGGATAATAATTTCCTCGGATTAGCATGCGGGGTTACACATCGTTGCAGAAAAGGGAGGGCAGCCCTCCCTTTTGGTGCTCCTTATTCTTATGCAACCGTTAGTTTTACTGTGACGTCTGGGGACGATATCTCTGAGAGCCCGGCCTGGGAGTCGGGCGCACGGGTTGAGGCCGCGGTTGCTGGGTTGGAGGTCGAACACCTTTTTGGGCAGGGGACGGCTGCGTAGAAGGAGTCGTCACAGCGGGAGCGCTTCGCTCCTTCGGATGGGCCGCATCGGTGACGGAAACGATGATTTTTTCCTCACCCCGGATCATGACAACTTTGTCAGCGTCAATTTCTTTCACTGTGAAGCCGCTCAGGGAATCGCCTTTTCGGAGGGCTGTCTGTCTTTTCCCTCTTCCGGGCGAACTGCGGGGCGCTTTCAAGTCTTCCATGTAAGCAAGGCTTACCGTATCCGTTACCAGAGTCCCGTAAAGAACAAACTCAGGCTTCGGCAGCGGCTGTGCTTCCTTTTTCTCCACAGGTATTTTTCTCTCAGGATGAAAGAGGTTCTCCTCGGAAACGGGCATATATTCGGCGAGGGAAGGTATCTGAGGTTCTTTTGTCTTTTCCTCTTTCTCTTCGATCTGCCTTACAGCCCCCGGCAGTGCATACTTGACCTGCACGGTCAAAAGGGGGAAAAGGCTGTAAAATACGAAGATCGCCAGGCCTGCTGCCAGAAGCATGTTGAGTATATTCACGTTCCGGAAGAAAGTTTTCATATATAAGCGCATACTTTTCAATTTTACCATAAAGTCTATTCCGACATTTTCGGCGCGGCCCGTAACCACAGAGCTATTTCCGTAAAGATAACAACCTACGCAGTCTCCCTTAATCTGTCACTCCCGCCTGTCGGGAGTCCTTCATGAAGAAAGATTCCGGACCCTCCACAAATACGGCGGGCAGGCAAGCCGGATGACAAAATAGCAACCGGTATGGGACCTTGCTTTTGCATCTCAATAAGTGCACGGATAAGACAAAGTGTGATAAGATTTATATGATTCATTAGCTGTGTGATTTGCGGCATACGGACAATCAATGAAAATTCTGATAGCAGACGACGATAAAAACCTGAGAAAGGTCCTTTCGAACGAACTTGCCGAAAACGGCTACAGCGTCGCCGAAGCGGATAACGGGGTTAAGGCGGTGCAAATGCTCGAAAAGGACGACCATGACGTCCTTCTCCTGGATCTGAACATGCCGGGGATGAGCGGCCTGGACTTGCTGAAGAAGATCAAAGAGCTTGACATACCGACCGAAGTGATAGTTCTCACAGCCTATGCAAGCGTTTCCACAGCCGTTGAGGCGATGAAAAACGGAGCGTACGATTACCTGACGAAACCCTTCCAAATAGAGGAGCTATCTACCGTAATAGAAAAAGCGTATGAGAAGAAAAAACTGCTGAACGAGAACCTGCGCCTCAAATCACAGATAAAGAGGCAGTCCCAAAAGAAGAAGATCGTCACGGAAAATCAGCTCATGCTCGAAGTACTTGAAACCGCAAAAAGATTCGCCCTTTCAGACCTGCCGGTGCTGATCTACGGAGAGAGCGGAGTGGGCAAGGAACTCGTTGCCGAGGCTCTACACGCCGCTTCCCGGAGGAGCGACGGGCCATTCATCCCGATCAACTGCAGCGCGATCCCCGAAAATATGCTCGAAAGCGAGCTCTTCGGTCACGAAAAAGGCGCTTTTACCGGTGCGTATGCGAAAAAACTCGGATTGCTCGAAATCGCAAATCAGGGAACTGTTTTTCTCGACGAGATCGGGGAACTGAACCCTCAGCTCCAGGGGAAACTGCTGAGGGTGATCGAGACCGGCAGTTTCTTCAGGGTCGGGGGGGTGAAGGAAGTCCAGGTGGACGTCCGGTTTATATCAGCTACGAACAAAGACCTCAAGAAGGAAGTTGACGAAGGGGGTTTCCGGCAGGACTTGTATTACCGGATAAGTTCGCTGACGCTGGAGGTGCCGCCTCTGCGGGAAAAGAAAGAAGATATCCCTCTCCTCGTCGATTACATCATAGGCAATTCGGCCTTCAGAAATGTCGCAGTCAGCAAAAGGGCGCTGGATGTCCTTTCGGAATATTCATGGCCGGGAAATGTGCGCGAACTCCAGAACGTCATTCACAGGGCGCTCTTCCTGGCAAAGAACAGCGTTATAGATGTCAACGATCTGCCTCCTGATATATCCGTCGGTCAAAGAATCGCCGGCAAGAAACTCGAAGATGTCGAACGGGAACACATTCTGAAGGTGTATCGGGAAGTCGGCGGCCAGAAGAGGAAGGCGGCAGAGATCCTCGGCGTCGACCCGAAGACGTTGTATAGAAAACTCTCCACTTATGGAATAAAGGAATAGGCCTTTTCATTCTCCGTCCAGAATAGTCCGGCATAGTGATTTGGCTCGATTTCTGAAGCCAGATAAACTACCTTTGTTTATCTGCATACCTTTGTCTGACTATAATGTCTTCATCAAATTCATAAGTGAGGCCTCCGCTTCGTCTTCAGCCTCATCGAGACAACCCGTGATCTGGCTTCAGAAATCGAGCCAAATCACTTCAGCGCCCGAAGGATCTCGCGGGCAAATTCTTTTTCCGGCATTAGTCCGACGAAGTCGTGTTTCTCGTTGATAATTATTTTCGGCACCCCATGGACATGATACTTGACTGCCAGGTGAGGAAACTCCGCTATCTCGACCATATCCGCCGTTATGGCGTCGGATGCCATGGCAAAACGGTGGGCCATGTGAACCGCCTCCGCACAGTAAGGACAACCGGGTGAAATCATGACCTGAATATGAACCGGTCTGTTGATCTCCGAAATCTCTTTCATTACGTCCGGGGAAAGACCGGGATCGCGGCGGCTCACAGCAAGAATATCCTGGACGAGACTGGTAAATTCATAACCTCCCGGCACTCCGTAAAAGCGTATCCCGTAATCGCGGTCTCCGAGGACCGCAATGGCGGGGATCTTATCGATCCGGTACCGTGAAACCATATCTCCGTCCTTCACAAAATCATAAACCTGAAGCGATATTTTTTCCGAAAAACCGGAGACCTCCTCAAGGAGTTCGCGGGCCAGCCTGCAGAATTGACATTCGAATTCCTGTGTAAATAGTGCGACCGTCACAGGATTTGCCAGCGACTTGAAAAGCTTCTGGAGTTGCCCGCGGTCCTTGTCTGCGATGATTGCCATGAATGTCCTCTATATCTGCGACGTTTCTATCAGATAGTCATATGCCGTCAGTGCGGCTTTCGCGCCCTCTCCGGCAGCGACTACGATCTGTTTATGCGGAACTGCCGTGACGTCTCCTGCCGCGAAAATGCCCGGCACGTTCGTCCGGCAGGAACAATCGATAACAATCTCGCCGAGTTCATTCAGGGCTACCAGATTCTTCACGACGTCGGAATTCGGCAGAAGCCCTATCTCGACAAAAACGCCCTCTGCGCTGATGTTTGATTCCTTGCCGGTTTTGCGATCTTTTACTACAACCGATTCGACAGTATTCGCCCCCACGATCCGTATCATCTC
>JBFLXP010000054.1:0-12140 GCA_040757315.1 Nitrospirota bacterium | reverse complement strand
ACAGCTTCAGAGTCTGCGCAAAAAAAAATAATCGACCCGATCGTTTCAAAAAAGGGAGGTCATCCCTCAAAGCCTTTCCAGGCGATGATATTTGATCAGGGCATGGCGTCGAGAAAACAGGACTTCACTGTAAGTGTCAGCCTGATTCGGAATGTTTGATGTGGCTTCCGATGCCACAATGTATCGCTGCGAAAGGCTTTTGGTGATGCCCTCCCTTTCCATGTTCATGATACTTATGCACTGAACGGTCAACATACCGGCGTTCAAAATGATCCGGCGCAGCATCCCCGCTGGCCATCTTTTCTTATGCCCTGATTTGTTCTACTATATGTTATGCATAATTCAGAAGCGGAAGAGCTTTTCAGCAAAGGGCTGGAAGCGTTGCAGAGGGATGATACGGTCGGCGCCCTTTCATGGTTCGAGAAGTCGCTCGAAAGAGATTACTCGCCCTCGTCCCTTTCCTGTTTTGCCTTCTGCATAGCCCGGCAGCGCGGACAGTACAAGAAGGCAATCTCCCTCTGTCAGGAAGCTATTCAAAAGGACCCGGACAATTCTCTCCATTATCTGAATCTCGGAAAAGTCTACCTGCTCGACAGGAACAGATCGGATGCAATAACAATCTTCAGGGAAGGAATGAGCCGAGAGCGAAATGCGCAGATCGTGCAGGAACTGGAGAGGCTTGGAACGAGGAAGCCACCGGTTATCCCGTTCTTGAGTCGGAATAATCCGCTGAACAAATATCTCGGCATCATTCTCAGGAAATTGAGAATCAGATAAAGAGGTCGCAAGGACCGGCCATCATTGCTTTCCCCGCCCACTACTTAGTAATATATTCTCTATGCTTTCACCCGATAAACAACTTGAGATAATAAAAAGAGGGGCTGTCGAGGTCATCAGCGAAGAAGAGCTTCTGAAAAAACTCGAAAAATCCTGTGTCGAGAATAAGCCGCTCTTGATCAAGGCGGGTTTTGACCCCACGGCGCCCGATATCCATCTCGGCCACACAGTGCTGCTCGAGAAAATGCGGCAGTTCCAGGAACTCGGACACGCGGTAGTCTTCCTCATTGGAGATTTCACGGGGATGATCGGTGATCCCACCGGGAGGTCAGAGATGAGAAAACCTCTCACCAGGGAAGATGTCGAAAAGAATGCCGAAACCTATAAGAAACAGGTTTTTAAAATACTCGATCCGGAAAAGACACAGGTGAAATTCAACAGCGAGTGGCTTTTGCGGATGAGTGTTACGGAATTCATCGGACTCGGAGCGATGCAGACCGTCGCCCGGATGCTGGAGCGTGAGGATTTCAGAAAGAGGTTCGAGAATCAGCAGGATATTACGATTCTCGAATTCTATTACCCATTGTTTCAGGCTTACGACTCGGTATACCTCAAAGCCGACGTCGAGCTTGGCGGTACAGACCAGAAATTCAATATTTTAATGGGAAGGACGCTTCAGAGGAAGATGGGAGTTCCGGAGCAGGCTGTTGTTTTGCTGCCGCTTCTGGAAGGTCTTGACGGAGTTCAAAAGATGTCCAAAAGTCTCGGAAATTATATCGGCATCGATGAGGCGCCGAAAGACATGTACGGTAAAATCATGTCCATAAACGACGAACTCATGCTCAGATACTATGAACTGCTGAGCCACATATCTCTTGAGGAATTGAATTCTCTGAAAGCCGGTTTGAGGAACGGCTCTATTCATCCGAAAAAAGCCAAGGAAGACCTCGCCGTGGAGATTGTCGGGCGTTACTGGGGCGTTGGAATGGGATCGCATGCCAAAGAAGAGTTTGAGCACGTCTTCAAACAGAAAGGGCTTCCGGATGAGGTGCCTGTCGCGACGATTTTGATGGAACACAATTGGCTGCCGCAGATAATGAAAGACACAGGGCTGGCTAAGAGCACCAGCGAAGCAATACGGCTGATCAAGCAAGGCGGCGTGAAGGTGAATGAGAAAACTGTTGCGGATTCAGATACGAGGCTGCAAAGGGGCGAGTACATTATTAAGGTTGGAAAGCGCAGATTCTGTAAAGCGATTGTGGAGTAGACGTACTGTCTTTCTCACCGGGCTTTGTGATATAAGGGAATCATTACACGAAATGTTGTCGAATCTTCATCGGTGAATACCTCGAGCTTTCCCCTGACGGCCTGTATGAAACGATATATTATATTGAGCCCCCGACCTTTCACTTCGCCCGTTCTTATCTGCTCGATATTCTCTTCGGGGATTCGCCCCGTATTCCGGATTTCGAAACACGCCATGTCGCCTGACTGGTAGCTTTTAATCGTGAGTTCGCCTCCCCGTTCGGGGATGGCCTTTGTCGCATTGTCGAAAAGATTGTCCAGCACGCGTTCGAATCCAAAGGGTGAACAGAAGATGTTCATTCCCGGCTTCAGTTCCTCCTGGACCAGTATGATGTTGGTTCTCTTCTGTTCTCTGATCGCTTCTTCATTGATTCTGAACCGGTTTTTCAGGACCTCCGTGAGGTCGATCAGTCTCTCGCGGCCTTCGATGTTCGGATAGATGGCAAGTTCCTGCATTCTGACGGTTTCCTGAACAACGATATCAAGGTAGTCGGCTATCTTTTCTTTTACGCTGTTCAGATCCTCCGTTTCGAGCAGTCTCTTGGCCCTTCTCGCGAATCCGGCAATGGCGATTCCCGGATTCTTGAAATCGTGAAGAACGTCGTCGAGCTTTTCAATCCGCAAGGCTTTCATGATTTCTTTTCCAAAAAAGGTGAGTAGCTCGATTTCATGGTCCGTAAATTCACGACGACGGTCCGTCGCATAGAAAACCAGGAAATAGTTGATCTCATCCTGCGCTCTCAGCGGTATCAGGAGAACCGAATTGACATTGTGCTTCGATGCATACCGCTTCAATTCATCATTAGACAGGCTGCTCCTAAGCGGATCCTTGATAAAGATATAAGACGGATCGAGCCGTTCATGCTCGTAATCTCCGCGTTTAGCCGTCAGATTGATCAGCACATCGAAGTACGGATGGTCCCTGATCGCAAACACACAGTTCGGGTCGTGGGTGTCCTGTCCGGCGGGATACTCAAGCTCGATCTGGACATGTTTTCTGTCAGGAGTAACCGAAAAGAGGGTGCAGCTCTGAATCTGGATGATATTCACAAGTTCCGGTATCATCATTCTGAAGACATCCCGCATTTTTATCCCTTCGCGATGGCTGAGCTTGACGAATATTTTCTCGACGATCTTCTCCTTCTGGATGTTCAATTTCTGGAGGTCGAGGATTCGTTTCCTGGCGATAACGTAACTGACTCTGCGGGCCAGGAGTTCCGCGTTAGCCACCTCGAGCGGGTCGAAATCCTTGTCGTTCTCTTTGTAGTAAATTTGTATCGTCCCCTGTATGCCCGCTTCGTTCGGAAGGAATCCGGGTATATGAATAGGTATTGCCATCAGCGAGTTGAAGCCGTGCTCTTTCACGATATCCTTGTTCTCGTAATCGGGTTCGAGAAGAATGTTCGGCACCAGATAACTCTTGCCGCTCTTAATGACCTTGCCTGCAACCGATTTCTCGACCGGAATGCTTTTTTGCCTCCCCGTCTCTTTGTACTGAAAAGAACCGAAGGCAACCAGTCTGTCCGTGTCCGGATCGAATATCCTGATAGAAGCCGCATCCGCATTCAGGAACTGGACCATTTTATTGGCAGCGGCCTCGAGTATTTCCTTCCATTCGAGAGCGGGGCTGATGCTGATAACTTCTTCGACCATCCTGACGACTTCTTCTACATGCGCGGAGAGGCAATGCTTCCTCAGATCTACGGCCAGGTCGCAAATCTCCCGATCAGGCAGGCGGTACTTGCCGAGGATTGGGTTCGACTTGAGATATCTCAGAATGATTTTTTCCATAGAGGCTTAACACAATCATATCAAAGGGAAGAGGAGATATTCAACTTTTTGAAGAGCCTTTACTGGATTTTAGGAGAGACTAAATAAAGTCTGTCCGTAAACTGCGACTCTTATAATCTGTCATTCCCCGACTTGATCAGGGAATCCAGTTTTTTCAATAGGTTCCGGATTGTTCGGTCAAGCCGGACAATGACAAAATAAGACTTTATGGACAGATTTAAACAGCGGTGAAGTTGAAAGAGGTCTGCGCAGTGCAGACCTCTTTCAACAGTCAATCAAGCTTCTTCTTAGTGAGCTTTCTTCTTGCTCTCTTTTTCCGCCGGGAGGTCTATCATGGCGACTTTACCCGTTGTTATGTCATATTCGCCGCCGACGATCTTCAATTCGCCCTTCTCCGCAAGATGAGCGATGATAGGGCTGCTCTTCATGATGTCCTTATAGACATTCTTGACATTTTCATGGATGGCTGTTTCGAGCATTTCCTCTTTTGTTCCGCCCTTTTTCTTCGCGGTTTTGGCAGCCGGCATGATCTCTTTCACTATAGCTCCGATATTGCCCTCGGCCTTACCTGTCGCTTCGAGGGTCGCCGTCACCGCGCCGCATTTTGTGTGTCCCAGTATGAATAAGAGCGGGGAATGCAAGTGTTCAGCTCCGTATTCAATGCTTCCAAGCGCAATCGGATCTACGACGTTGCCGGCAACTCTGATCACAAAGATATCACCGAGTCCCTGATCGAACAGGATCTCGGGCGGAACCCTGGAGTCCGAACAGGCGACGACGATAGCAAATGGCTTCTGTCCTTTCGTTGACAACTCCGTGCGTCTTGTCTGGCCCACGTCTTTCTTGGCAAGACTTCCGTCAGCATACCGTTTGTTCCCGTCCATTAATTTCTGCAGGGCCTCATCGCCTTTCCCCTCGCCTGCATAAACAAAACCGGACAACAATAAGACCAGGAAAACGACCAACAAACCTCTGAACCGCTTCATACCCATCCCTCCGTATTGTGATGAATGCCCCTCAATGAGGGTTCGCTAGTCTTGTCGGATCTCAATCCGGATCAGTCAGAGCAGATGTTGTACCGGAGCGGCTTTATCCCGATTCCTATCGGAACCGGGAATGAGCGACGGTGCTGCCTCTGCTCTGACACGAGTCGTGAATGATCCGTGTTAGGCTGCTGATTTTTTTTCTGCCGCCCGGGCCAGAACGGCGGCTGCATTGAACGTACCGTCGATTGCATAAACCGGGCACCTCTCGGTACAGATACCGCACCCGATACACTTTTCCTGGTCGATGGCATGCAACTTTTTCAATTCGCCCGAGGCTGCGTTGACGGGACATATTTTAGAGCAAATCCGGCATCCGATGCAATGATCTTTTATGAAGGCTTTCGGCCTGAATGGAATATAGTCTCTGATGGCCTTTGTCGGGCATTTGCCGACACAAAGGCCGCACATCCGACATTTGTCGGGGCTGATTCTTGAAAGGTTGCCTTCAAGCGACGGGGCGTCGAACGGACATGCCCTGACGCAGATGCCGCAGGCAATGCATCCCGTCCGGCAATTCTTGCTGGTATCAACGCCCCTGTCTTTTGAATGACAGGCAACGAGCACTTGTTTCGAAGCTGGAAGGACCTCAATCGCTTTCGTCGGACACGCTGTTTCACATTTTCTGCAGCCGGTGCATTTCGCTATGTCGACGCGCGGCAGATGATCCTCCGTCATGGTGATGGCGCCGAAAGGACATGCCCGCGAGCAGGTGCCGTAGCCGAGACATCCATACCTGCAAGCCTTGTCGCCGCCTCCGGCAAGAACGGCGGCGCGGCAATCCTGAACCCCTTCGTATAGGAATTTCTTGCCTGACAAGCTCCATCCGCCCTGGCACATGACCCGTGCAAAGACGGGTTCTCTCAGTTCAGCCTTTTTCCCGGTTAGCCGGGCGACCGCCTCCGCTGTTCTCACGCCGCCGGGAGTACATAGAGTCGGCGGCACGTCAGGGTTTTTTACGACCGCCTCCGCGTACTGTTCGCAGCCGGCATAGCCGCAGGCTCCGCAGTGGGCATGAGCGAGCACATCCGTCACCTGTTCCACCCGGGGGTCGATTTTAACTGAAAATTTCTTTGCAGCAAGGGCGAGACCGATACCGAATACAGTGCCGATTCCCGCCAGAAAAAGGAGGGTAGACTGCAACATCGGGAGGAAATCAACCTGCTGCCGCGCCTCCACACCTCCACCGACACCGACAAGAGGGAGGAGAAACTGAGAAACGTCGGACGACCGGAGAAAGTTGAAGAAATCTATAATTATCGAGTAAAAATCAAACATTTTAGCTGCAACTTCCTTATTTTACTATATTTTGATCAATCCTGAAAACCCCGTGAAGGCCAGAGCTATCAATCCTGTGACGATAAAGGCAATCGGGAGCCCCTTGAACGGTCCCGGCACATTGGCGAGTTCGAGTTTCTCCCGGATGCTCGCCATGATGATTAAAGCCATGGCAAATCCAACTCCGGAACCGAAGGCAAAGGCAAGGCTTTCGAAAAAGGAATACCGCTCGCCGGCATTGATCAGGGGGACTGCCAGAATGATGCAGTTGGTAGATATCAGCGCGAGGTAGATGCCCAACTTGTAATAGAGGCCGGGCGACAGTTTTCGCATAATGGTGTCGGAGGCCTGCACGAATCCTGCGACGATCCCGATGAAGACGATGATCTTGAGAAACGTGATATCGAGGGGTATCATCACATGCGTGAAGACGAGCCAACTCAGGGCGGAGCTGATCATCATGACCGATGTAAAGGTGATGCTCATACCTACGGCGGTTTCCATTTTCTTGGAAACGCCGAAGAATATGCAGAGCCCGAGGAATCTTGTGAAGACAAAATTATTGATGAGGGATGCGGCGACGATCAGTTCGAAAAGTTTCGTGAACTCAGCGCTCATGGATTCCTCCCGTCGTCATGGCAGGAGGAGGTAGTCCTGTCGCCCATTCTCGGTCCCGATAAGAATCGGGATAAAGCCGCTCCCGGACAATCTCCTCCTCCTTCTTCATGTTTCGCGAACGAAACACCTATCGCTCTTTCACAGAGTACCGAACGTTCACCCAGTTAAAAAGCGCCATCAGCAAGCCCACCGCGAAGAAACCGCCGGCAGGCAGAATAAGTATCAGCAATGGCTTCGCGCCGACAAGCTGGTACCCCCACAGAGACCCTTTGCCGAGAAGTTCCCTGAAAAAGCTGATGATGGTCAACGCAAAAAGAAATCCTATCCCCATTCCAATGCCGTCGAACATCGAGGGCAGCACGGTATTCTTACTCGCAAACATTTCGGCTCTCGCGAGTATCGATGCAAATGCGACGATCAACTGTATATACAGGCCCATCTGCTTATATGCCTCCGGCGCAAAAGCCGCCATGGTCATGTCCGTCACCGTAACCCACCCTGAAATGACCAGCATGAAGATCGGCAGGCGTATCCGCGGATGAATGATGCCTCTCATGAGAGAGATGCTGATATTCACCATCACCTGTACGAAGAGAACGGCGACACCCATCAGGACGCCGTTCCTGACGTTGTTTGTTACGGCGATCGAAGGACAGAGGCTGAGCGCAAGCTTGAAAATGGTATTTTCTTTAAAAATGCCGTTCGTTATGAGTTCGGCATACTTGATTTTACCGGTCTCCGCCATCTTCTCCCTTTTCATCCTTTATTTTTTCGGTCAGGAAAACCAGGCTGTTTTTTACGGCGTCTTCGGCAACCGCCCTGGTTGTTATAGTGGCGCCGGACAGAGCCTCGATATACCCGTCAGAACCGGTCTTTACCACACTCAGATGGTCGATGTCCTTACCCCTGAACTGATTCTTAAAATCGTCGGTCTCTATCCCGTCTCCCAGGCCGGGGGTTTCAGCCTGACCGAGGATTGAGATATTCCGGATCGTGAAATCCGTATCCACTGCAATAAGCGTGTTTATATAACTTGAGTATCCCTTTCCGAATGACTGGATTATGTATCCTACGGGTTTATCGTCCTTTTTCGCAATAAAATACTCCGCATGCTTTTCATGAATCGTCCAGTCGCCCAGTTTGTCGATCCTGTCGGCCTCCGGAATGAGCTTCTTCAGGGCCGCCTCTTTTTCGAGAACAGCATTCCTGAAGATGATCGGAGAGGTCTGCGAGTAGACCCCGGCGAGAATGAATCCGCCGACCACGTAAATTATGACGAGGTTCAGGGTGATCTTCAGGATGTCTTTCGGGGTCACTGTTTCATCTTCTCCTTTGGTTTCTTCACTGCGCCGAAAACCTTGGATCTGAATCCCCTGTCGATAAGCGGCGAAAAGCAGTTCATGATGAGTATGGCGAACATGACTCCTTCGGGGTAGCCGCCCTTCAGCCTTATCAGCATGGTGAGGAACCCGCAGCCGACGCCGAAAAGAATCTGTCCGTTTTTCACCGACGGACTTGTAACGTAGTCGGTAGCCATAAAGAAGGCGCCGAGAATCATACCGCCGCTCAGAAGGTGAACAAACGGGTCGCCGGCGAAGAGCACTCCTTTCTCTCCGAAAATCCAGGCTATGCCCGCCGCCGTAACAAGGAAGGAGATTGGGATATGCCATGTAATATACTTCCGGTAGAACAGAAAAGCAGCGCCGATCAGAAGCGCCAGTACGGAGGTCTCGCCGATGCATCCTCCGCGGTTGCCGATAAAGAGCTGCCAATAGAGATTCATCTTGTCGCCGAAAACCTCTACCAGTCTTGCCATGCCTTCTTCTTTGAGAAGACCGAGCGGAGTCGCCGTGGTCTTTGCATCCAGTCTCACAAAGGCTGCAGCCGGTTCGCTCCAGATAGTCATCAGCCTGGGAAACGAAACCAGCAGGAAGGCTCTTGCTATCAAGGCAGGGTTAAAAATGTTGTACCCCAATCCTCCGAAAAGCTGTTTTGTGATGATTATTGCCACAAATGAACCGATTACGGGAATATAGAAAGGGACCGCAGGAGGCAGGTTCATCCCGAGGAGTAGTCCCGTGAGAAAAGAGCTGCCGTCTCCAACCACGATCTTTTTCTGAAGCACTCTCTGGAAAAGATATTCGAAGAGGATTGACGACGCAACGCTGAGGAAGACGGTCAGCACGGCCCGGGGTCCGAAGAAATAGGCGCCCATCAATACGGCCGGGGTCAGGGATATGGAAACACTCCACATGATCCGGGACGTAGTTTCTTCGCTCTTTACATGCGGACTGACCGAGACGATCAGCCCGGGTCTTTCATTTATCACTTTTTTTGTTTGTCTTCAACTCTCAACTTTTATGGCTTAACTATCGATTTCGCAAGCCGTATCAATTGTACCATCGGTCTTTTCGACGGGCATACGAACGCACAAGAACCGCATTCGAAACAGTCGAAAAGGCCGTATTCTTTCGCCCCTTCGTAGAACCCTTTTTCCGCATAAAGGCTGAGCATGGAGGGCATCAGCCCCATCGGGCAAATCTCGATGCATCTCCCGCATCTGATACAAGGACCGAAATCCTCGGCATGGGCTATTTCAAACTCCCTCATCACGACTATGCCCGATGTGCCTTTTGTCACGGGTATGTCCAGGGACGAAAGGGCAAACCCCATCATCGGACCGCCGGAGATCACCTTGGCCGCTTCTTCTTTCAGTCCTCCGCACTCTTCGATGAGATGAGAAATAAGGGTGCCGATCTTTACGTACAAATTCTGCGGGTTGTTAATGCCCTCTCCCGTAACTGTCACAACCCGCTCTATCAGGGGCTTGCCGTATCTGACAGCCTCGAACACCGCGCGGGCGGTCCCAACGTTCTGCACTACGACCTTTACGTCCATTGGAAGAGCCCTTGGCGGTATCTCTCTTTTAGTTATTGACTTGATCAACATCTTCTCAGCCCCCTGAGGATATTTCGTCGGGAGGAAGCATATCTCGACGGAATCCTTGCCCTGGACTGTCCGCTTCATAGACCGGAGCGCATCGGGTTTGTTGTCTTCGATTCCGACAAAGCCCCTGGCAACACCAAAAATCTTCATGAGGATTTTAAGGCCCTCGATGATATCCGCCGGATGCTCCAGCATGAGACGATAGTCGCCTGTCAGATAGGGTTCGCACTCAGCGCCGTTAAGTATCACCGTATCAATCGGTTTTTCCTTCGGGGGGCTGAGTTTGACGACCGTCGGGAACGCAGCACCGCCCATCCCGACGATTCCGGCGCTTTTAATCTTTTCCCTCAGTTCGTCCGGAGAAAGGTTCATATAGTCAGGGTTATCTTTCAAAGAAGTCCACTCTTCCCTGCCGTCGTTTTCTATAACGACCGACGGCACCATCCTGCCCATCGCATTCGGGAAATCACTGATCGCCGTCACTTTCCCTGAAACGGAAGAATGAACGGGCGCGGATACGAACCCTGTGGGTTCACCGATCAGTTCCCCTTTCTTCACTTCCTGACCGGTTGTCACAATCGCCTTGCATGGCGCGCCGAGGTGCTGACTCAAAGGGATTACGACCTTTTCGGGAGGTTTCGCTCCGGTAATCTGTTTGTCCGCTGAAAGATGTTTCTTGTCTGGCGGGTGTATTCCGCCTTTAAAAAGTGTAAGCCCCATTACTGTTCGCTGCTCCAAAAAAATTAATTAGGAAAAGTTCAACTTTTTAACACACGTATGAAAGGAAAGTCAAGGATTGATACTACAAAATTGTCATGCAGGCCGCCATCCTGCCTCGCTTAATCCTTTTCCGACAATGTCCCGCAGCGCTTCGATAAACAGAGGGTGAGTATTCAGCGCGGCCGCGCGATGGAGAGTAATCCCGAATTCTTTCGCGAGATTCGCATAAAGGATGTCCATTTCGTAAAGCGTTTCGATGTGGTCTGAAACAAAACTGATAGGAACCATTAGCACCCGTCTGACCCCGTTGGCTGAAAGCTCCTTCAATTTTTCCTCGGTGGACGGTTTAAGCCATTTCACCGGGCCGCTTCTCGACTGGTAGCTGAGATGCCATTGAACCGGTATCAGTTTGACGATCTTCTCGATTGTTCTTTTTATGTGTTCGACGTATGGATCACCACGGTCTACAAACTTTTGAGGAAGGCTGTGGGCGCTGAAAAGAACATGGACGTCTGACCCATGAGAGAAAGATTCGAGTCCCTTCCGTATCACATCGACCAGGGCTTCGATATACAACGGATGATCGTACCATTCCGAGATGAGAACATATTCCAGACCAAGGTTTGATGCCGCTTCTTCGAACTTGGCAAGAGATGAGCCGGAGGTCGCCAGAGAGTAATGAGGATAAAGGCTCAGTGCGACGACTCTTCTAATTCCCCCTTCGCACATTCCGCTGATAACATCTTCGATAAAAGGTCGCCAGTATCGCATCCCGACATAAACCCTGAAATCAAGTTCCGAGTTCCCTGTTCCGAGTCCTGAGGCCGTTAATCGGGCCGCGTCTGCATTGAGCACCTCTTCCAGAGCCCTTGCTTGGGCATTCGTGATCTCCAGAATCGGCGACTTGCCGCCGATAAGGCTGTACATTCTCCCTGTTTTTTTCGATCTGATGGATGATATGAGGCAGGCCAGCGGCCTCTGAAGAAAAGGCGGTCCGAGCCGGATAATCTGTCTGTCAGAGAAGAGGTTGTAAAGAAACGGCCTGACCGCCTCCAGCGAGTCGGGGCCGCCCATGTTGAGCAGGACGACCCCTACGGTCTTAGACTTTTCTCCCATAGGTGTGCACTGCTTCAACCAGGGCGATCACGTTCTCGACGGGGGTTTGCGGCAGGACGCCGTGTCCGAGATTGAAGATATGAGACCGTGCCGCCTCCCCTTTCCAAAGAATGTCTTTGACCCGATCCTCAAGCTTTTCACGCGGAAGAAAAAGCGCGCAGGGATCAAGGTTGCCCTGAACAATGGCATTCTTGCCGAGTTTCTTTATCGCGTCTCCGATGTCGATCCTCCAGTCTATTCCGACGACGTCGGCGCCTGTCTTCTTAATCTCCTTAAGAATGCCCGCACAGTCGTTGGCAAAATAGATGATCGGGGCACCTTCCTTCTTCACCTCGGAGATCACCTTTCTCACAGAGGGCAATGCATATTTCGCATAATCAACCGGACTAAGAATCCCCGCCCATGTGTCAAAAAGTTGAACCGCCTGGGCTCCCGCCTTTATCTGCGACGAGAGATAAGAACTGACCGTAGCTGTGAGTTTGTCCATGAGATAAAGAAAGGACGGACTGTTCTGAAACATCATCTTCTTCGTGCTGACAAAGCTTT